>NZ_SZPP01000007.1:0-118282 GCF_030263775.1 Candidatus Jettenia sp. AMX1 | reverse complement strand
AAACTTCTTGGGATTACTTGTGATGAAATTGCCTTGTCCATACTTATACGCATGTCATGTCAGAATGTAGGTATGTTACGTCAGGGGCTTAGTAAGCGCATCAGCGAGTGAGTAGTAATTTAAAAAAATTTTTAGAAAAAAAAGCTGCTCAGATATGTTGTGTTAAAGTTTAAATTACAATGCTTCAACAAGTGAGTCTTTTAGAATGATGTTTAGTTTTGGTTTTTTAATATTGAGAATAAGATAAATTACCTCTTTGATATTACGGATTGTTTCTTCAATAGTTTTGCCTTGAGTAAAACAATTTGAGTATTCCAGGCATTTTGCAATATAGAATTTTTCGCTTTTCCATATCTCAACGTTAATTGTCTTCATTTGTAAATCTCCGCTAATTAAGAAATTTTTTGTTTAAAGATATCCCATTTAATATTAATTTCTTTGGCGATAAGTCTTGCTGTGTCTCTGTCGATTTCTTTATGTCTGCCTACCGGTACATTTATATTCCCATTTGTAAAGATTGTGTGGTTACTGCCTTCTCTCAGGAATCCGAAACCGTAGTCTTTTAGGGCCTTAATGATTTTAATTCTTTTATAGCTCATGGAGTAGCGAAATTTATTTTATTGATCTCTTTTTTAGAATGGTCAGGACATAAATGTGCATAGAGTTCTGTTATATATGTCGTGGAATGCCCAAGCCATTGAGCTATGAGCCAAATGGGTGTTCCGTTCATGGCGTGATGACTCGCAAAAGTATGTCGTAATGTGTGAATTCCCACGTCAATTAAACCTACTTTTTTAACTACGTTTTTAAAGTTTCTTGATAAAGTATCTTCTTGAATGATATTCTTTTTATGGTAAATGTTGTTTGATTTTTGGTAATAGGTATAAGTAAAACAGGTCCCTTCTTTTTTTTCTTCAAACATTGAAACTAATTTATCATGGAGAGGGATTATTCTTTCTTTTCCTGATTTTGTTCTGAAGTTGTCTTTATTTTTTATATAGATTAATTTCTTCTCGAGATCGATATCTTTATATTCTAGATGTATTAATTCTCTTCGTCTCATGCCTGTATAAATTGCTGTAGTTACGAGATTCTCAAAGTAATTTCCTTTACATGCCTCAATTACTTTTTTAACCTCATCTGTAGAGAGAAATCTTGTTTTGTTGTTAAGAATGCCTCGGAGAGGATCAAGTTTTTTTATAGGATTATTTTTGATTAATTCATATTTAACAGCACGATTAAATAGGTTTGAAAGTGTGGCAAATACTGTTTTTACGGTATTTTTTTTATTAAATGATAACCTGAGATTTCTATATTCTTCGAGTTGTTGAATAGTGATGTCTTCGAGGAATAATAATTTTTGTTTTTCGCAGTATTGAAAAAAGTTAAAGAGAATATATTTTGTTGTTTTGTACCAATCCTTGCTAATATTTCTCTCTATTGTATTGAGATGTATAAGGATAAAATCTAGTATTTTAGTTTTATTTGGTTTTTGTGTAAAAGTCATTAAATTATTGTTTAATTTTAATGCCTTTTCTACGATATTGTTAGGCAGGGTATGAGAGTATTCTTTTGTAAAAATACCCTGAATCTAGCGCGTCTGCCAATTCCGCCACTTCGGCTAACAGTAGATTTTAAAAAATATGGAGAATCAAGTCAAGGATTTAATAAATTAGCCTTGCATTCATGTCTGCAATCTGTTACGATTTTTAGGTCATATTTAACTATTAAGTTTTCGTTACGCTCGGTTTTTTTGCTCATATGTTTGGGATGTAACCCTGATTAAGTGGATTATTATATACAATATACATGGAAATTATCGCCAAGAATAGGAAAGCATATTTCGAATATGAGATCCTGGAGAAGATCGAAGCGGGTATTGTACTTACTGGTACCGAAGTTAAGTCAATCCGGAACAGAGATGTAAGTATCAATGAAAGTTTTGCCCTTCTTGATAATGGTGAAATTTATATGTATGAGATGCATATTGGGCAATATAAGCAGGGAAATCGACAGAACCATGATCCTAAAAGGGTTAGAAAACTTCTTCTCCATAAGAAGGAGATAAGCAAGATAGCCGGGAAGATCAAACAAAAAGGATATACCATGATTCCTTTATCACTATATTTTAAAGAAGGTCTCGTTAAGATAGAGCTTGCGCTTGCCAGAGGAAAGGCGAAAGTTGATAAGCGTGAGGATCTGAAAAAACGTGCCATTGAGAGGGAAATCCAGAGGGCTATGAGATAATTTTAGAAATTTCTGTAAGTATAGGTATTTTCATTCTCTATTATGGCTAAATTAACGTAAAGTATTTTGTATACTTTACCTTGCATAATAATCCACAAAAGAACATGAAAGGGATACTATGCCTTCTGCAAGGATATTAATTGTAGAGGATGAACGGCAAACTGTAGATACGTTGAGAGATTTATTTGAGCAGCATGGCTACGAGACTGAGGTTGCCTTGAATAAACAAGTAGCACTGACGATTCTCCAGGAAAGAAAGATGGATCTTTTAATTCTAAGTACAACAGTTCAGGAGAACCTCGGGATAGAGATCTTACAGGAAATAAGAAAAATGAGTCCGAGTTTACCCGCTATCATGATTAGTGACCAGAAATCAAAACGTGTTGAATCTTCCTCTGCAAAAGCTGGTGCAAATATTTTTATTGTTAAACCTTTCGATGATGAGCTTATTTTACACACCGTTGAGAATTTGTTAGAATCTCGGTTTGACATTCCGGTATCAAAAAAAACAAAGACATATCCCAAAGGCAAGAAATAATCTCTTTGGTTTCTCTGCTAACAAGATTTATGAGTTTTTTCAGGTTTACAGTAAGAATATATCCTTACATTGGTATATTTTTTCTCATTATTTTCAAAATATTCCTTCCTGGAATATTTTTTGCTATAAACCTGGAAGCAAACACAAATAATTTAAACAAACAAATTCAAACCCTATTAAAAAATCTCGATCTGAAACAGGTATCATGTGGTATTAGCGTTGTATCTCTTAAAAAGAATGTGTCGGTATATAATTACCGAAGCAACAATTTATTTAGTGTTGCCTCAAATATGAAACTTCTCACCACTGCCGCGGCTTTAGATTATTTGGGACCAAATTTTACCTATGAAACAAGCATTGAAGCTAACGGTGTAATAACAGATTCAGGGAAACTCAAGGGTGATGTTGTCTTGAAAGGGAGCGGCGATCCCAACCTATCTGGCAGGTTTTATCATGGTAATATTTTAGCTGTTCCTGAATCCTGGGCGAATGCTATCAGAAGCAGGGGAATTTCCAGGATTACCGGTGATATTATAGCAGACGATACAATCTTCGACCGTGTCTATACCCGTCCTTCATGGTCAAAAAATCAATTGTCAGCATGGTATTGTGCTCCAAGCTGTGGATTATCATTTAACGATAATTGTGTCGATATAACACTCATTTCCAGTAAAAAACCAGGAAATGCTGTAATTCTGTTAATAAATCCGGATACATCATATTTTACTATTGTTAATAACTGTATAGGTACGTCTGATAAAAAGGAACATGCTTATTCAATGTATCGCGAGCCTGAGACTAATCGGATATTTATCACCGGTAAGTTTTGGATTAATGCATCCCCGAAAAGGGAGTGGGTAACTGTGTATAATCCGGCTCTTTACCTTGCAACGGTCTTTAAAGAAGTTTTAGAAAAGTATGGAATTCTCGTTGATGGAACTGCCCGCTTAATTGATGAAACAGATGTTGCTGATGCCCATAGGGAAAGGATTACACAAACTACTTCTACCATGGGGCAAACTATTTCGGTAACCAATAAACGCAGCCAGAACTTTTATGCTGAACAGATACTAAAAACTTTAGGGGCGCATGTTAACGGAGAGGGTAGCACTAAGTCGGGAATAGATATCCTGCATAATTTTATGAATAAACTGGGTTTTCATTCTGATGAATATCACATTGAAGACGGTTCAGGATTATCGAAGGGTAACAGGTTCTCTCCGCATATGATAACGTCTCTTCTGACGTATATGTATAAACATCCCCATGGTAAAGTATTGTACGATTCTTTACCTGTATCAGGAAAGGATGGTGGGTTAAAAGATCGAATGGTTTCTCCACAATACAAGAATAGAGTACATGCGAAGACAGGGTATATAGCAAAAGTGTCCACGCTTTCCGGATACATAAATACCCCCAATGGAGATGTGCTTGCTTTTTCGATTTTAATGAATAATTTTAATAATTTACGTAGCATCCATAAAGTACAGGATGATATTTGCCGGACATTAATAAACTATTATAATTAAAATACCTTTATGAGTGAACATATCAAAAGAGTATATTCGCTTTATGCATGGATTTATGATGGCTTTTTTGGAAAAATATTTGAGCCGGGAAGGTATGCCGCTTTTCATATGATGAATGTAAAGCCCAATGAGACTATCCTCGAAGTCGGTTTGGGGACTGGGCTATCATTACCCTTATACCCAAAAAGTGCTCACGTGATTGGGATCGACATTAGTCAGGAAATGTTAAATAAAGCCGAGGTTAAAAAACAATATTATACTTTATCAAATGTGACTTTGTATAACATGGATGCATCATCCATGACCTTTGCAGATAACACCTTCGATAAAGTCATTGCATCTCATGTAATCACCGTAGTTCCCGACCCACTACGTATTTTACATGAGATAAAAAGGGTATGCAAAAAGGATGGAGAGATTTTTATATTAAATTATGCAGGTTGTAATAACCGGCTTATTTCACGTTTCGAAAAATTTATTTCCCCATGTAGAGATAAATTAGGTTTGGGAAAGCATATAGACCTTGATAAGTTACTCCGGGGTGCTCACCTTTCAATCGTACACGAGCAACGGGTAAATTTTCTCGGTATGTGCCGGCTAATAAAATGTAAAAATAATTCTGTTCTTATATAACGTAACGGTTCTGAGAGAGGAAAAAGTATCCTCTTCTCTACCTTATCTCCAGATTGTTGCTTAATATCTCATGTAACGTTTCTTTTGGAAAATAAAAAAGCAGTAATGAAAGATGCCCCACACATCAATCATTACTGCTTTTAAAAACGTAAAAAATATATTTCTTATTGTAAAGGATTGGCTATGAGCTTTGTACCAAAGGCGTGAGCTGTCTTTCCAATCCGATACTCACCATCTACTGATACAATAACCTCTTTAACCATGCTATTAGCCGATACTTTTTCAGGCTCATTATCACAAAGTATAACATCATAGGATAAAGACCAGTCTTTTATATCTTTATCAAGATCAACAAACCGAGATCCTATATGTTTCGATAACTCATTGATTTCCGGAGTTACAAAAGTAAGCCGAATATTGTTAAGGTTAATTAAACGTTCCTGGTAAACTTTGGCTTTTCCATAAGCTGGTTTGAACTCTGGTACCAAATCAACAACCTTTCCAAGGGAAACCGGACCATCCAGAAATTTTATAAAATATTCCTTTACACGCCATACTTTTTGCCCGTCAATCGTATCTTCACCATAATAAAATCTAAACTCACAATTACTTCCATTCCTTTTCAAATAATAGAAATCATGGACGGAAACATCGTATAAGAATTGTGCTCTCAGGATACTTTCCTCTTCCGGTGTTACCATTGCATATCGTCTGAAAGGTTCTTCTTCACAATATAAATAGGTTGGTTTCCCAAACTTTTCATTAACTTCTGCTTTTGTTAAACCAATAATACCATCTTCTAAGGTCTCTTTAGCAGAGAGATTATTGTTTACAAAAAGACCTATTCCCAACAAACACATAAATGGTAGCGTTACTGAAATCAATTTACTTCTCATAACTTCCATCCCTTTCATTTTACCTTGTACTTATCGTATAGAATTATGCTTAAACAGCATTACAATTATGTAAAAATTTAAGAATGTAGTATATAAATTAGCATAATATTTGTCAATTAATTATTATCTAAAAAGGTAAAGACCCTGGAAGAATTTGAGAATTGAAACGACGTTTTAAGTTTTAGATTGATTTAAATCCAATGCGTGGAGATCGGCAAGCTTATTCCATAAGTATTCCGAATATCAGATATATCCTATTGACAAATTTTCTTTGACAGTTAATCCATATCATGTTACAAGTAAATATTTATACTTTCTATTAACCAATTCAATACGTAAGTGTGTTCTTGAAAGGAATGTAAAAGATGTTAAAGAAAATATCTCTATTGATACTTGCTTTATTCATTGTTTCAAAGGCCTCGTATGCTTTTGAAAGTGGCACTCTCCGTGGTCGTATTATGGATGGTTTTGGCAAACCTCTTTCTTTTGCTGATGTCACAGCTATATCTAACGGATCGAAGTTGAGGGCGTCTTCCGATTCAACAGGTAATTTTTCTATCAGTTACCATCCTGGCAATATTAAACTGACCTTTGATAAAGGAGGGTATATCCCTTTATACATACCGTTATCGCTTGATGAGACAACCGATCTCTCGATTGGTGATATTACCTTGTGGAAAATACCTCCGAAAGGGGGGCTTTTTGTTGTGGGTGATAACGCCTATGGGGAAATTAATAACGCTGAGTACTATTCTGAAAGTACTAGTAAGGAAAAGCGTTTTTATGCAAAAGGTTCACCGACAAAGATTAAAGGCCGGGAACTGAAATTTATTGATTTTCAAACAGATAATCCTCTGGTAATAGGGAAGACGCTTTACCGTGTTGATTCAAATAATTCATTAGGAAGCATTGTCTTTTACCCTACCCAGAGTTACGTTTTAAATAAAGAAAAGGATGCGTACACAAAGATTGCTGATAATGTTGGTATGCGGAAATTAGAATTGCCGCCAGGCCGCTATTTCTATTGTGTAGGAGAAATAACAATACGGTCGAAGGTTGGACCTGGGTTCTTTTTTGAGGTATCTTCTTAAAGAGCGTTATTTTTTGGATCGGGGAGGTTGTGAGATATAATTTCCCTCAGTTCTTCACCTTCAATGACCTCCTTCTCCAGAAGTCGTTTTGCGAGAATTTGTAAACGGCCTTTGTTTTCCGAAAGTATATCTTTTACTCTTGTGTAGGAGTCGAAGATGATTTTTTTGACTTCATTATCAATTTCTTTTGAAATCTCTTCGCTTGATTCACGGCCCGAGTACCCAAACTCCAGGAATTGTGATTTTCTTTTTTGAAATGTCATAGGACCAATTTTTTCACTCATGCCATATTCTTTAACCATACTCATTGCAATCTCTGTCGCCCGCTCCAGGTCGTTTTGCGCCCCTGTAGAAATCTCATGAAAGATCATTTCTTCCGCTGCGCGCCCGCCGAGTAGTACGGCAAGCCGGTCCAATAATTCTGATCGTGTTAACAAGTACCGGTCTTCAGTAGGCAACTGGAGTGTATATCCCAATGCAGCAATACCGCGTGGAATAATGGAAATTCTATGGACTTTGTCAGCGCCCGGAACTGATTCTGCAACTAAAGCATGGCCTGACTCGTGATAAGCAACGATCTCCAACTCCTTTTTGCTCATAACTCTTTTTTTCTTTTCTAATCCGGCAACTACCCGGTTAATCGATTCTTCAAAATTTTCCATATCCACAGATTCTTTTCCCATTCGTGCAGCAAGAAGCGCTGCCTCGTTAACGACATTGGCAAGATCCGCTCCGACAAAGCCTGGTGTTCGTGCAGCAATAATTTTTATATCTACAGCCTTGCCAACCTTCACATTTTTGCAATGAACCTGTAATATTTCTTCGCGCCCTTTGATATCGGGTCTGTCTACCAGGATATGCCTGTCAAACCTTCCGGGCCTTAATAAAGCCGGGTCCAGAATCTCTGGCCTGTTTGTTGCCGCCATGATAATTACCCCTTTCCGGGTATCAAATCCGTCCATTTCTATAAGAAGTTGATTTAACGTATTTTCCCGTTCTTCGTGACCACCTGAAATAGGCGCTGCTGCACGTATTTTTCCCAAAGCATCAACTTCATCAATAAATATAATACAAGGGGCCTTTTCCTGTGCCTGTCCAAAGAGATCACGCACTCGCGCGGCTCCCACTCCAACAAACATCTCGACAAATCCTGATCCGCTCATAGAGAAAAAAGGCACTTTCGCTTCACCTGCTACTGCTTTGGCTAGCAATGTCTTACCCGTGCCGGTAGGTCCCACAAGCAGTACCCCTTTGGGTATCTTTCCACCCAATCTCTGGTATTTTTGTGGGTTTTGAAGATAATCGATAATCTCTTTTAACTCTTCCTTTGCTTCATCAACGCCGGCTACATCATCAAATGTAACACCGGTATTCTTGTCGATGTAAAGGCTAGCCCGACTTTTTCCGATGGACATAAGTCCTGCTCCGGTTGCTCCACGCCTGGCCCGTGATATCATAATGAGAAAAATTATCATAGGGATAAACCAGAGTAAAAACAGACTGCCACGCCATCCTCCGCTTTCAAGTGCAGAAAATTTTATATTATGCGCAACAAGTTCTTTTACCAGATTTGGGTCTTCTACCTTGACCGTTGTTACGCCCTTCTTACCTTTTTGTTCTGCTTCGGCTTTTAAAATCCCTCTGATCGTTGTCGGATAGAAGATTACCTCTTCCAGTTTATTTTCCTGTATTAATTTCCGGAATTCACTATAAGGAATATTCTCTGTTTTTACGAAGTCAGCCTTTGCAATACGATGCAGGGTGAAAATTGATAGAAAGAGGAGAAATATTACAGATATTTTACAGAAATATTTTGGTGTCATTCTCACTAACCTCATGTTATTTTGGGAGTAAACCTTTACGATCCTTTGGTTCATAAAAAGGTGGGGAGACTCTGTGTCGGAGGTCCTTGTGGCCTGCCTAAATTATATTACAAAGTATCTACTCCTTTGGCAACCTATAATTTGAATGCTGATCTGCATGTCTAATTTTATGTATAGTATTCTCTTTTCTGATATTAATTATTGACTCACATGATTACAGGCCATAAAATTAATTTTAATTTATTTTGTTAACTCTGATTCATGGAAGTTATGTTTCAACCAAGTTATATAAATTTGTATGTGAATATCATGGATCAATATCATCCCTGTTATCTTTCACATAAGTATGCAGAGATTAATCGCTGTATCAATGATGAGGAGTTTGAAAATGTCCTTCAGATAGCATGGGAAGAGGGCATCCACAGATTAGACTCTCAAATGAGCATTTACCCGTAGCTGATCCCATATGGCGGATAGATATGATCTCATCGTTATTGGTGGAGGGCCGGCCGGTATGATCGCTGCCGGTCGGGCTGGAGAACGGGGAAAAAAGGTCATACTTCTTGAAAAGACAAATCATCTGGGCAAAAAACTCCTCATGTGTGCTGCCGGCCGATGTAATATAACCAATACTGCCCCATTAGAGATATTTGTAAAGGCATACGAGAAGGGAGGCCCTTTCCTTCGCACAGCATTGGAAATATTTGATAATGAGAGATTACGCTCATTCTTTACATTGTACGGTATAGAAACAGTTGCGGAAAATAAAGGCCGTGTCTTTCCGAAAAGCCAAAGGGCGGACTCTATCCTGAAAGCGCTCGAGGCTTACCTGTATGATCACAAAGTAACAATCCAGACTAGTTCGTCTGTCCTGCGAATACAAGCAGAAGGCAATTGTATACGAGGGGTAGAAACAAACCGAGGGGATATTTTTGGACGGAATGTTTTAATTGCAACAGGGGGGCTTAGTTATCCTGCTACAGGGAGTACGGGTGATGGCTATAGATTCGCCTCGTCAGTAGGTCATACAATTTCACCACTATATCCGGCTATCATTGCCTTCGAAACGGCAGAGACCTGGGTAAAATCCATACAGGGAACTCCCATGAAAAATGTAAGTATTGCAGCCTGTCAGCAGGGTAAAAAGATTATTGAACATTTTGGTGAGGCGCTTTTTACTCATTACGGTATTTCCGGACCAGCCATTCTTGATATGAGCAAGCGCCTTGTTGAGCGTCTGCCAGAAGGACCCATACGAATACACATAGATTTTAAACCGAATCATGCATTCCATGAACTTGACATCCTCCTGCTAGACCAGATGAAACGGCATGGTAGTAAGGCAATCAAATCCTGCTTAACTTTTCTTATTCCGGAAAAATTGGTTTCTATTCTTCTGCGTCTTTGTGACATTGAGCTGCAAAAAAAGGCAGCACAAATAACGGCACCGGAGAGGAAGAAAATACTGAAACAACTCAAAGGACTATCTCTTACCCTCGTTCGTCATCGTCCGGTTGAGGAGGCTATCGTAATGGCAGGTGGTATAAATTTGCATGAAGTTGATCCAAGGACAATGAGATCTAAACTCCGGGAAGGATTGTATTTTGCGGGAGAGGTGCTTGATATAGATGGTCCCACCGGCGGGTTCAATCTCCAGGCGGCATTTTCTACCGGATATCTTGCGGCGGATTCAATAATCTAGATAACCTTAATGTTAAATTAAAAAGCCGTTTGATTTTTATTCTATGATATGGTATTTACTTAAACTTTCAGACATACGTAAAGTTCCTCAAAATATTTTGATATACTTTTAAAAGGAGTGGAGGCTATGCATCGTGGTATTCTGATTATTGTCTATCTTCTCGGCTTGTCACTGTTTACTCAAATACCCCGTAGTTTTGCAAATGACGAAAAGGTACAAAATATCACAGGAAATGCTTCTCTTAGTGAAAACGGATTAAAACATCACGGTCTGCAAAGAAACCTTGAATTTTCAAACTTCCTTGAAGGATGGTTAACACCCTGGGAGAAGTACGAAGAAAGTAAAACCCAAGCGCACAGAGTACCTCTCTTACGTATTGTGCCTGCATTCTTTAAGAGAGAAGTTCGTTTTAATTATATTTACATAGATGATGAAGATGATGGGGAGTTGGATGCTCATGAGTGGGGGTTGGCATTAGAGCTTCCTCTTACCCTGCGTATTAAGCTCGATGTAGAGACAAAAGTATTATATACGAGTGGAGGCACCGAAAACGTTGGAGTTGGAGACACTAGATTTGCTTTAAGAGCCATGCTTCTGGAATCGAATACCTTCTCGTTGTCAACAGGTTCTGTTATCGATGTTCCCACAGGTGATGAGGACCGGCATCTGGGTAGCGGGGTAACAACCCTTGGTCAGCAACTTGCGTTTTGGATGGATATGGGACATCGCATAAGCCTGCATTCCTTTTTAGGTGTTGATGTCCCTACCGGTGGAGATCACAAAGAAGATGCCAATGTAGATTTTCTTTATGGTGTGGCATTATCAAAAACCTTTACCATGGAAAATGTTCCAGTCCTGGAAGGTATTACACCATTTATTGAATTGAATGGCCAAAAAGGGTTTGGATTGGAAGAGCATGAAGAATACCGTCTAGATATTCTTCCAGGCATGCGTTGGGATCTTTCTCACGAACTGTATGTTATGCATGGTATTGAAATTCCTTTGAATGGAACAGAAGAGTTTGATAAACGGGTTTGGTTTAGTGTTATCAAAGATTTTTAATTTCAATGGGACGCACAAAAAGAACAACAATAAAATACTAATAGCTCGTATATAATTCTTGTACTTCCGTATCGGTTAAAGCCCTGTCGTAAATACGAATATCATCGATAATTCCTTGAAAATAGCCGTTATTAACCCTTGAATATCCAATTCTCATATCAGAGTACGACGTTAACGGTACTATGGTATTTCCCGCAGGGTGGGTCCGTGTATGGGCCAACTGTCCATTGACATACAATTTTTGTTCTCCTGTCGTTTTGTTATAGGTGCCTACAGCATGGAACCAACTACTTACCGAATTCATTAAATTTTTTTGGGTAGTCTTTATGCTCCTGATTCCACCAACATCTTTTGTTATTACGATAAACTGGAGTGTATCAGGATCACTTTTGTAAAACCGTAAATCAAAACCCTGTTGAAACTGGGCATCTGAATTCCACTTATATCCACCGAATAGAGCATCAGCATAGGTTGTATCATTGGTATTTTTATAAAACCAGGCAGAAATTGAAATCTCATCATAATTCATACGGGGAACGGATACGGAATCATCAATCCCATCAAAGCTTAATCCACCTCCGGCTTTACCGGTTGTCCATGTGGCGCCATTGACGGTGCCATGCTTACCGTTACCGGAAGAATCGTTGGCAATGATTCCTGTTCCCTCGTTTAAGGTATAAAGAGCTTTTAAGTCGCTGGAAGTGCCTGTAACAAATGTGGCAGTTACCGCTTTATTACTGGTCATGGTCAATGTCGTGGGATTGTTACTTCCTGATACATCGCCACTCCAATGATTAAAAATCCATCCCTGATCGGCTTTTGCTGTCAAAGTAACTATCTGACCAGACGTATAAGGCGGGTTTGGATCAGTTGATACTGAACCACTGCCCACAGTTGTTATTGTTAGGCTAAGGCCAGGCGCTACTCCTTTATACAGATTTTCAACCTCGATAGTACTCAACGCCCGGTTATAAAGGCGGACTTCATCTATAATACCGTTAAAATAACCATTATTAGATCTCGAATATCCTATTCTCATGTCAGAATAATATGCCAGGGGCATGACAGTATTGCCCGTCGGATGTATTTGTGTGTTAACTAACTTTCCGTCTATATAAAATTTTTGTTCTCCCGTTGTTTTCTTATAGGTACCTGCAACATGATACCAATTACCAACGGAATTATTAAATTTATATTTTGCCGTCTTGCCTGTTATAACTCCATTTCTATCTCTCGTAAACAGGATAAATTCAAGGGTATTAGGAGAATAACGGTGGAATCGTACATCAAAACCTTCCTTAACTCCGACCCACCTTGATCCCCCAAATATGGCGTCAGCGTTTGCCGTATCATTGGCATTTTTATAGAACCATGCAGAAATTGACATCTCGTCATTATTCATACGGGGAATCAATACATAATCATCAACCCCATCAAAACTTAGCCCATTCCCGCTTCTGCCTGCTGTCCATACAGCTCCGTTAACAGCGCCATTCCTCTTGTAGGTTGACGAGTCAATAGCAACTGTTCCAGATCCATTATTAAAAGCATAGTAAGCCTGGAGGGCCGGACCTGGAACCGGAGGAGTACAAGGAGGAGGCTGGTATGAGTCTGTCAGGATTTGTTCTACGGCAGGAAACCAAACATCAGCCATCTTGATATAACCGTTAGAGTTTGGATGCAAATTATCATCCATATCGCTCTGATAATTCAAGGCATTTTCCATATCGACAATAACAATTTTATCACAATGGGCAATCCGCGCCTCTGCCATAGCCCGAATATTATTGTTAAACTGTGTTATTAACGGATTATAGGTCTTATGATTGATTATAAGAGCCAAAACTACGATAATATCTTTACTATACGTATCAATTTCATCAAGAATAAGCGCTACATCATCAGGGCTTGTATTGAAATCATTCGTTCCGATGTGAAGGAGGATGATATCGGCTGGATTAGCAACGAGCCAGGTATATATCTGCCCAGCTACTTCGTTATCACTCCAACCACCGTGCCCTTCGTGGTTATAGTCAAAACCGGGATGTGCAAGAATACCGTGACTCAAACTCCCTACAAAATCGACATCGTAGCCAGCATCTTTTAAATCAAGATAAAGCTTTTGCCGGTAACCTACCCTATAGTCTTCTGGTATATTCTTTATAAAACCCTGGGTAATTGAATCACCAAGTGGCATAATTTTTGTGCTGGCAGACGCTGCTTTGATTATGGTTACGTATAGAAATATGATATAAGTTATTATAGTAAAAGTAACTATAGTTTTTTTCATGCGTATTTTCCTCTCTATAATTTTATAGCAACGTATCTATTGAAATCCTTGTGTATTTGATATTTTCCCCTGATTGCTTCGACATGGAATATTTTAAGCAAAAAATATTCCATAAAAGTAAAACTTATTTTGCTATACAAGCGAAGTCTTCTATAGTAAGGATAGAAAGAGAGCGGGATGGTAAGGAATGAAAATAGAAAAAAACGTGACATGTCGCAGAGGTGTGCCAGGCACAGAAGTGAGACATGCCACAAAAGGGAATAATAGTTTAAAAATGAGGCGGAGAGGAAGGGTGTTTTACCAATTAGATGTTATAATATTCGTTGTATTTTATAAAAGTAATGATATTATACATAAAATTGATTATGGAACTTTAACCTCGAATTATGTAAAGAGGAAGATAAGGGATTTTGTATATGAATAGTCGGATATTGAATAAAAACAGAAATACCCAGGGTGATCCTTTGCCGTGGTTCAAAGAAGGATTAAGATTTGAATGCCAGCGGTGTGGCAGATGCTGTCGGGGTGAGCCCGGGGTAGTATGGGTTAACGAGACTGAAATAAAGAGAATATCATCATTTCTCGGTATGAGCGAGGCAGTATTTACCAGAAATTATTTAAGGAGTATCAATGGCCGGTTAAGTCTTCTGGAATACGGTAACGGCGACTGTATTATGTATCAAGATGGATGCAAGATATACGCAGAAAGACCTTGCCAATGCAGGACGTTTCCATTCTGGACATCAAATTTGGAAGCGATATCAGAGTGGGAAAAATTAAAAAAAACCTGTCCGGGTATAGATAAAGGAAAATTACATACTATGAAGGATATACAGGATAGTTTACAGATGTATGAAAGGCGATTTGGTAATACGGTGTAATAGCGTATAGTTATACAATTAAAATACGGGACGGCAGTACCATAAGCGCCAAAAAATTCCATAAGAGAGATATTTATACACGTATCGGATTTTTAAGAAAGCATATTTTGCATGAAAACACAAAGCGTATTGAATGATAACATTTATTCAGAATTGGTAATTATCTATCGGCAGTTAGAGCAGGAGTTAACCCAGCTCAATCCTGGCTGTGATAAATGCGGCACATGTTGTAATTTTACTACCTTTGACCATGTCCTTTATGCAAGTAGTATAGAAGTTGGTTTTATCACGCAACACAAAGAAGTACCTGATAGGAGTAATATCTCAAATAACATATGTCCTTTTCTTAAAGATAATCGATGCAGTATCAGGGATTTTCGGATGCTTGGATGTCGTGTTTTCTATTGTAATGTCCATTATCAGGAAATTTCCCATGATGTGTATGAGAAATATTATCGTATGATTAAAGATTTAAGTATAAAGTATAATGTTCAATGGAAGTATTCACCTTTTCTCGAACAACTTGCTGAGTTCAAATCAATATCATCGGCGCTTGCCAATACCTTATATCCAGACCCATCTCCATCCGTCCATTCTTGAGATTTACAGGAAATATTTTGACTTACATTACAAAAATACTATAATTTAATGAGACTCAATTTCAATAGATTGAGGCCTTTCCATAGTTTATGTAACATAGCAGGATTAAATACATGTCGCAAAAAGCAGCAGATATCTATAAGGTTGCATTAGTAGGAAATCCAAATGTTGGAAAAAGTGTAATATTTGGTCTCCTGACAGGAAAGTATGTGACCGTATCTAATTATCCGGGGACAACGGTTGAGGTTTCTAAGGGCATTTGCAAAGGACTGGATGGCAGCGTAGAAATTGTAGATACGCCAGGAGCAAATAGTTTAATCCCGCTTTCAGAGGATGAGCGGGTAGCGCGCGATATGCTCCTGGAGGAGTATGATAAGCATATAGTCCAGGTAATGGACGCAAAGAATCTGCGCAGGGGATTATTGATTACCACGCAAATTGCGGAGATGGGCCTACCGGTAGTATTAGTATTGAATATGTGGGATGAACTCTTAGACCGGGGTATGAACATCGATATTGCTGCCCTGCAAAAAATAGTAAATGTACCTGTCATAAAAGCCATTGCTACCCACAGGACAGGGGTAAGTGCATTGCTGGGCGCTATACCATCTGCAAAAGTACCCAATCTTTCTATTGATTACGGGATTTTGATCGAAGAAGGTATCTTAAAGATAGAAAAAGTATTAACTATGGATGCGCGGATAAATAAACGTGCGTTGGCCATTATGCTCTTATCACGAGATGAGGCGCTTGAGGATAATTTAAGAGATAAACTTACCCATGAGATTCTTATGGAAATTCAAGGTATTCGGGACGATGTTCAAAAGCATTTTAGCAATCCGTTAAGCTATGTAATCAATATAAAGCGGGTAAGCTTTGTCGATAAACTCACGAAAAAGGTCTCAATAGCCCATATCCAGAAAAAAGAGACACATCCGCTTATACGCGGTGTATTCTTCTATTTCCTTGTGCCATTAGTATCTTTTCTCGTAGGATATAGGCTTATGGCGCTCTTAATGTACCTGATCTCTGCAGGATTTCAGACCAGTGATGTTTTTAGCCTTGCTGTATCACTTATCGCAGGTGGTATATCAGCATCTTACTTTTCATCATCTGTATACCTGAAAAATCGCAAAGCAAAACTTACTGTATCGGAGATATTAGGCAGTATTACTATGCATCCGTTAGCCGCCTTTCCGATACTTATTATTATATTATGGATTGTTTATAAATTAGTGGGAGAATTTGGAGCGGGGACATGTGTTGATTTTTTTGAAAACAAGATATTTGGTAATTCTCTGAATCCATCAGGTGGTTTTGATATAGCCCTCTACATCCCTTTTGTCCGGAAGTCGTATCATATTTTACATGTGGACTTTCAGGGATTTAACTATTATTTAGGGTTACTTACGCAGAAAGTAATAAGTAAGGATAATATCATATTTGAGTTGTTCTTTAATGAACAGTCAGGATTGATACAGGTTGGGCTTACCTATGCGATTGCCATTGTATTTCCTATTGTAGGATTTTTCTTCCTGGCCTTTGGCATTATGGAAGATAGCGGATATCTTCCGCGTCTTGCAGTTATGGTAGACAAAGTATTTAAACAAATAGGGTTAAATGGGAAGGCTATTTTGCCCATGGTGCTGGGTTTGGGTTGCGATACTATGGCAACTTTGACAACCCGTATCCTGAATACAAAAAAGGAACGGATCATCGCTACCTTACTCCTGGCATTGGCTATTCCCTGTTCGGCACAATTGGGCGTTATCGCCGGTGTACTGGGCCGGATTTCGGGAATATACTTTGCCATATACGCTTTCATCATTTGCACACAACTTCTCTTTGTTGGTTATTTGTCATCAAAGGTGTTGCCCGGTGATCCTTCTGATTTTTTAATGGAGATTCCTCCCTTTCGCATGCCGAAGCTATCAAATATCTTTATTAAGACATTCTACAGGGTTCACTGGTTTTTAAAGGAAGCTGTCCCATTGTTTATGATTGGTACTCTCGCTCTGTTTATCGCAACTAAATTGGGGGTACTGTCTTTTGTGGAAAAAATGGGCGCCCCGGTTATTAAAAATTTTTTGGGATTGCCTATTGAGACAACGCACGGTTTTATTTTGGGGTTTTTACGGAGGGATTACGGCGCTGTAAGTATCTTTGATGCCCTTCAGGAAAAAGGGGGGAATGCAGGCATAGATCCCAAACAACTCTTAGTTTCCTTAGTTGTAATTACCTTATTTATCCCATGCCTTGCAAACTTTTTTGTGATGATTAAAGAACAGGGGACGAAGAATGCATTTCTTATGTTTGCATTTATCTTGCCATATTCAATTCTTATTGGTGGTATTCTCCGCATTATTTTACAGCAGTTCTAAGAAATGGAAATAAGGGGAAAGATAGTATCCATTCACGGTAATAGTGCCGAAGTGTGTATTATCCTGGAAAATAAAGCATGCGGAAGTTGTTCTACATGCCCCAAAAAGATGGGTATACAGGATATGGTGCAGGTAGCTGTGGTAGAAGGAGTTCAGGTTGGACAAGAGGTTGTATTGCGTAGCAATAAAAATTGGTTTACTAAAAATACATGGATTATTATAGTGATTACCTTTGTGCTGGGGTTGATAATAATAGAGACAATATCTATGGTTATATCGTTCGGCGCTTACCGTAAAAATATTGATATACTCGGGGCCAGTATCGTTACGGTAATTGTTTCGATTATAGTATGGTTGAAGAGGCCGCAATATCTTTTTAGAATAGAATTGACAAAAAGGGGAAAAACATAGTTATGGCTGATACCTGTCAGGAAGAGATCCTTGAGTTGATATGGACAATGGAAGAAGAAAATGACAAAGTTGATAAGGATGTATTACTGAAAAAAGTAGATCTTCCCGATGCAGAACGTCATATAAAAGCCCTCGTTGAAGAGAGCTATATTATCATAACCAATAAAAAAGTACAGCTTACGAAAAAAGGAAGGGTTGATGCTCGTCTAATTATCAGAAGACATCGCCTTGCTGAAAGATTATTACATGACGTCCTGGAAGTAAAAGAAGATACCATGGATTCCAGCGCATGTAAATTTGAACATTTTCTGGATGAAGAAGTCACGGCCAGTATATGCACATTACTAGGTCACCCGGTAAGCTGTCCTCATGGAAAGGCTATTCCGCCGGGTGATTGCTGTGAGAAAGCAAATAAGGAGATAAGGCCGGTTGTAATGCCATTAACAGAGTTAAGGTCCGGAGATGAGGCAAGGATATCCTATATCGTGACAAAATATCATCAACGGTTAGATAAACTTTCATCAATGGGTTTAGTACCCGGAGTTCAAATCCGGCTTCATCAAAGACAACCAACCTATGTTATCCAGATGGGTGAGACACAAATTGCACTCGATAGTGCTATTGCACAAAGTATTTACGTTCGCCTTATTTAATCTTGTTTTTTTCTTTTGGCTTGACAATACCGTATAGGTGTGATATTAATTCCACACCATGAAGACAATAAAAAACGCTTGCATGCTTATCTTTTGTGTATGTTTTCTTTTTATATCCGGAGGCTATAGAGCTACTTTTGCTGTTGGGATACAACAACCGGTCGTGCCTGCAAACCCTAATCCTGATCAAAAATCACTTCTTTTTGCAGCAAAAGAAGCGGATAATGTTGTTATTTACAGAAAAGATATAATTGCTCATTCTGCTGAACTGAAAAAAGGATTAAAAACAGATGAAGAAGGGTTCAAAACGGTTAAAAATACCACAATAAAAAACCAGGAGAAACCGAACTTAGAGGTTGTTCATACCTATATAAAAGAGGGAAAAAAAGATGAAGCAAGAAATATGCTCTCTGAGATTTTTATGAATAAACAAATACCGGAAAAGCAGAACGAAATAAAGGAATTATTGGACAAACTCAACGAAGAATTGATCTTTTCTCCTTCATCTTCCTCTGATGCTATTCTGTATACAGTCCAGCCTGGGGATGTTCTTGCAAAGATTGCAAAGAAATTTACCACGAATTATGAATTAATCATGAGAATCAATGGCAAACCTACAACGAGATTAAATATAGGGGAAAGACTAAAGATACTTACGGGAAAGACAAAAATACTTGTTAGTAAGAGTGATTTTACCCTTACCTTGTTACTCAATAACCATTATGTAAAACAGTATAGAATCTGTATAGGGAAAGACGATAAAACTCCTGTTGGAATATTTGAAGTAAAAAACAAGATGAAAGAACCTACCTGGTACTCACCACAGGGTGGGGTGTTTCCTTACGGGCATAAAGAAAATATTCTCGGTACACGATGGATAGGTTTTAAAGATAAACCCAATCTCTATGGTTTTGGGATTCATGGTACAACGCTTCCTGAATCAATTGGTACGGCAGCATCAAATGGTTGTGTGAGAATGGTGAATAGTGATGTGGAAGAGTTATATGATTTTGTAACACAAGATACTGAAATCATTATTCAGTGATATGGCCTTGTGTTGGGAAACGAACCGGAAGGCAAAGAAACAATACAGTAGTATCTTAAAACAAATACTATGGAATGGAAGATAAACAGGGGTTCGAAAGGGTGTATCATGTGCGATAAGAAATTTTCTGATGATGAAGAATATTACTCTGCTCTTTTCGATGAAAATAATGCCTTTACCCGTAAAGATTTTTGTATCGCATGTTGGGATAAAGATAAACAAGAGCATCTTTTCTCATTTTGGAAAACAAAAGTACCAAAAAAGGATAAACCCGTTCAAAGATTTATCAGTACGGAAGTGTTGCTCGATATGTTTATCAGGTTAGAGGGAAGTAGCGAAATCCATCAGAGGAATCTGCGATATGTATTAGCCTTATACCTGATACGGAAAAAGCTTTTTAAAGTAAGATCTTTTCATAAGCAAAATGAGGAAGAATATATTATTCTTTATTATCCGAAAGAAGACCGGGAATTTAATGTATTTAATCCCGATTTAAAAGAGGAAGAGATTGAGTCTATCACATCCGAAATGAGTCAACTCCTGAACTATCCCTACCTGGAACAGACAAGTGACGTGAAGTAAGGAATCATGAATTGCCGCGGTAACTGATTCCGGATAATGGTGTTGAAGATAACATAAGAAGTGCGCCTGGTATATATTCGATATTGCAATTGCCGGCGGAGGGAGAATCTTGTGTTCGTCCATCTTTTGAGCGGCTTCAGGTATATACCTTTCTCCTGGATGAGGGCGAAAGCGAGATTCTCCCCCATATGCATCAAGCTAAAATGTGGAAACGGTGAAGAATGGCAAACCACCCATAATCCCCTTTAGTCTCCCTTTAGAAAATGGGGAAAAGTTTGATATGTTTGATCAGACAAACTTTTCTCAAGAGGAAATCCTTCCTTCTAACCCCCCTTTAAAAAAGGGGGGTTAGAAGGGATTAGAGGGGAATATGCACACACATTGCTCTTTTTCCGAGGGGATACTTCCTTTTTTATGGAACACTATTCTTATAGCTTGATTGTATAGGAATTTTCATTTTATGTAAGCGGTTTTCAGGGTGGCACGGACAAACTCCGTTTGTCCGTGTTGCCGTCTTTAACTTGATGCATATGAGGTTTGCCCCTACAAGTACCATAAGCAAGATCCAACAGTATACAGCCTTTTTCCGTAAAGAGTTTTAACGTAAAATCTTACATCGGTTTTACCTCGTAAATGATTTGTGAACGGTTATTGAGGTGCATAGGTAGATGTGTTTGCCGGTGTGTTAAAGCTGCACGACTCGCAATCTCCGGCTACCCCTTGTTTTTTTCTTTCTTTTAGTAATGATTGAAGTTTTATTACCTGGTCGTTGTCAAGATTTTTTTGCCTTTGCAGAGCCAGCAATTTAATACGGGTTTGCCGTGTCTTTTTAATACTTGGACATACCGTTTTTCTCATACCTACAGGACAAATACCGGCTATTTTCTTCTTATTTATTTTCATTGCTCTTACAACCCCTTTCTAAGTTTTACATGCAAGTCTCACTTGTACTACAAGTTTCACTCGCATTATTGGAAACTAAGTTCGGAGTAGGCATAAAGATGTTCAGGGTCTCCTTTGCCGCTGATTGTTCTGCTTCTTTTTTGCTTTTTCCCCACCCCCTGCCGTACTCATTACCTTTTATTAACACGATTACCTCAAATGATTTCCCATGATCTGGACCAATTTGCTGGAGAACCCGGTAACTGGGCGTAACACCATATTCTTTTTGACTGTATTGCTGAAGAATAGATTTATAATTCTTCTCATGTTGATTTTTGCAAACAATATCAATCTCTTTTGCTAAATATTTTATCGTAAAATTGTAGGCTGCCTCAAAGCCTCCATCAATATAAATCGCTGCAATAACTGCCTCAAAGACATTCGCAAGTAAAGATTTCGGAAGAAAATTCCGGTCGTTTAAACCCTTTCCTACAAAAAGGAAATCTTGCAAATTTGCTTCCAAACTAACCCGTGCAAGCGTCGCCTGACTTACCACCACGGACTTTATCTTTGTCAACTCTCCTTCGCTGTATTGTGGCAGCGTCTTATACAAGTAATCGGAAATAATCATTCCCAATATAGCGTCCCCTAAAAATTCTAGTCGCTCATTCGAAAGATTATTTTCTAATCGGCAAGAAGTGTGGGTAAGCGCTTTTTCAAGCACCAGGGTATTATGAAAGCAATATCCTATTGCTAATTGGCACTCATTAAGTTTTTCTGGATTTATATGATTATTCACCTGGAATATCATTTTTTTGAAACTTTTTTTCCTTAAACAACATAGATTCTTCTATAGCGGTATACTTTGTGGCAGCGCTAATAAGTTCAACGGCTGTGCTTCTCCTGAATGACACAACCTCTACCCGGCATCCATGCGCTTTTAGCATTTCCACAAGTGGCACAAAATCTCCATCGCCACTTACCAATACTACGGTATCTAACTTTGGGGCAATTGCTATGGAATCTATGGCAATACCCATATCCCAATCTCCTTTTGCTGTTCCATCTGGCCTTAATCGAAGTTCTTTCGATTTAATTTCATATCCTAAACGACTTAACGCGTCGGTAAAGCTTGATTGGTCTACATCGGGTTTTTGTACAACATATGCGATAGCACGGATAAGATTTCTATCGCCTACAACTTCTAATAAGAGTTTACTATAATCTATTTTTGACTGGTGTAACGCCTTTGCTGAATAAAACATATTTTGGACATCTACAAAGATCCCGATCCTTTGTTGTGATCCTCTGACTCTTCCACCTACCATGTATATCTTCCTTTCTCATAAAAACTTGAAGCAGCAAAGATTACATATAAGTACCTAACTTAAAAATTTTTTTCGTAAAAATACCATAGGGAAAATTAGGTAGGTTAAAATAAAAATACTCTATAAATTCAAAGAACGTAAGGTAGTTATAACAAATTATGTCATAACGTACCTTTTGGCAAAATATTAGAACAACACCATAAAGTACAATATTTTATTGTAACAGCCTTTTGCTGACAGTCAATTAAAAAACTGAAAAAGTTAATTTTATTGACACTTCTTATAAATTTTGATAAATTTACTTAGGAATTATATAAATCTAAATGCTTTATTGGCAATAACTAAACATAAAACAAATAGAGATCGGCAATTAAAATTATTTATGGACATAGAATCTTTAAGAAGGGAAATTGATACCCTGGATTCGAAGATTGTGGAGTTATTGAATGAAAGAGCCAGAATTGTGCTAAAAATCGGTGAGATTAAAAAACAGAACCGTGCCCAGGTCTATGTCCCTAATCGGGAACAAGAGGTTTATTTCCGAATTACATCACAAAATAAAGGTCCTTTAACGAATGAATGTCTCATGGCTGTATACCGGGAATTGATGGCTGGTTCCCTGGTATTGGAAAAAGCAATAAAAGTATCTTATCTTGGTCCTGAAGGGACCTTTAGTTACTTTGCCGCCAGACAAAAGTTTGGTTCATCTGTTGAGTTTATTCCGACAAGAGGAATCGATGATGTTTTTAGAGACGTAGCAGGGGGCAGAAGTGATTATGGAATTGTGCCGGTTGAAAACTCTACCGAAGGTGGAATACGAGAAACATTAAATATGTTTGTGGGGTTTGATGTTAAAATATGCGCTGAAATTATTTTGCCGATTCACCACAATCTTATGGCAAATTGCGCAAAAGAAGAGATAAAGAAGGTGTATTCTAAACCACAAATTCTCTCTCAATGTAAAAATTGGCTGGCAAGTAACCTTCCCTCTGCTGAATTGGTGGAGGTAAGTAGCAGCGCTGAGGCAGCCCGTATTGTTAAAAGGGCTTTAGAATCTGAAAATGAAGGACGATATTATGCTGTAATTGCTAATGCAGAAATGGCACAGCAGTATGGCCTTAACATTCTTTTTAAAAATATTGAAGATAATCCAAATAATGTGACCAGATTCTTTGTTCTTGGCAAAGAGTATAGTGCTCCGAGCGGAAGGGACAAGACAGCCGTGATGTGCTATATAAAAAATCAAGCAGGGGCATTATTGGAAATATTAGAACCTTTTAAGACTTACCATATTAATCTTACCAATATTGAGTCTTTGCCCACAAGAAAAAATGCCTGGGAGTACTGTTTTTATCTTGATTTTGAAGGGCATGCGTCGAATGAGATAGTTCAGAAAGCGCTGAAAGAGATATCGAAAAGATGTTTTGAGATCAAGATTTTGGGGTCTTTTCCGAAATGCGACTGAGAGGGTATTCCATACGGAGACTATGAGAAAAAAGCCCTTAATTATAGGGAACTGGAAAATGAACCTTACCCTGAAGGAGGGAGTGGCATTTGCCCAATCACTCAGAGATAGCTTATCAGGTAAAAATGAAGTTCTGTGTGGAATTTGCCCATCCTTTGTTTCTTTGAGAGATATTGGTAAGGTATTAGAGGGTAGTGGCATCTATATGGCAGCACAGAATGTCCACAGTAGTGAAAATGGCGCATACACAGGTGAAGTTTCCGCTCCGATGGTAAAAGAGACTGGCTGTACTCATGTGCTTATAGGGCATTCTGAGCGGAGAAATATTTTCGGTGAAACTGATGCCTTTATCAATGCAAAAATAAAGGCGGCGCTGTCTGTCGGTTTAAAACCAATTTTATGTATTGGAGAAAAGTTAAACGAAAGGGAGGATGGAAGAACAGAATATGTAATCAAAAATCAATTAAAAGATGATTTACAAGGTATTCGGGCTGATGAAATGAAAGAATTTACCATTGCATATGAGCCTGTATGGGCAATTGGCACAGGGAAAACAGCTTTACCTGAACAGGCTAATGAAGTCCATTCGTTTATTAGAAGTATTTTAGCGGAAAAGTATGGTAAATATATTGCAGGTAACGTATATATCCAATACGGCGGAAGCGCTAAACCAGAGAATGCGTATGAATTGCTGGCACAGCCAGAAATCGATGGGCTTCTGGTTGGCGGCGCTAGTATTAAATTAGAATCTTTTTTACATATTATTGAGGCTGCATCGAATCCTTAGAGATGAACCGCCTCGGATGAGAAAAAATATTCATTTACCAGTAAAAATAAAAGAAATGAATGAGAGAATATTAAGTGTTTTGCAGTATTTTTTTATTATCGGGAGAGTTACATGGTGAAGGCTGAAAAAGCGTTTAAATGGGGAATTGCAATCGTTATTATTTTTGGAATTCTCAATGCATTTTACTTCCTGAATTTAATCATTGCATTAAAGATTGCATTGCCTGTTTTATGTGTATTCCTTATTGGAGCGATCTTGCTGCAATCAGGTAAAGGCGGAGGGCTAGCTGCCATCGGTGGGTTGGGTGATCAGGCCGCCTTTGGTACGAGAACAAGTACATTTTTGACGAAAGTTACCTATCTTATAGGCGCCGCATTTATCGTTGCTACTATCTTTCTGTTTAAACTATCTATTAATATGAATGTTATGCACACAAAGGTTACACAGCCAGCTTCTGAAGCGCAACATGAGCATACCCATGACCATCCTGACCACGAAGGGCATGAGGGGGAACATGATCATCCGGATGTTCCTCAGGCAGGGAGTGATGGAGATACAACCTCTAAGTTTGGTATGCAAAATATTGCGGAAGAGCCTCCCAGACCAGCCCATGAACAACCCATGTCGGAGGGTAAAGCGCCGGGAAATCAATCGCCTGATACCCATCCTGCCGGGGAAGGAGAGCAAACATCAAATGTTACAGAAGAGCCTGTTGCTGAAGAGGAAACAAAAACAGGACAGAATCCGGATGAATAGTTTCCTGTTTGGGAATTTCGATTCCACAGGGCAACCCTTTCGGGTTGCTGTTACCGATCATATATTCCTGGGGGAAGGCAAGGCTAAAGCCTTACCCTGCATCGAATCTGTTTTTTCTTGAATTGCTGCCAGGGGCAGCCTCATTTAATACATGCAATTTATTGGGGACATTGATGCTTAAAAGTATGACAGGATTTGGCAGCGCTGAGTACAAAGATGATGCATGTATGATGCACATAGAAATCCGTTCAGTCAATAACCGGTTCTTAAAGATAGATTCACGATTACCAGATGTTTTACAAACCTTTGAGAATGAGATCGAGCGCCCCATCAGGGAAAAAATCGTTCGCGGTACGGTCCTTTTAAATATAAATTACCATTCCCTCAAACAGGAATCCGAATATATCTTAAATACTGATAAGTTAAGGGAATATCATAAGCTGCTAAACGATATAAAAAAAGAGATGGGTTCCAGGGAAAGAGTATCGATTAATTCCCTGATGTTACTGCCAGGAATATTCCTGAAGGGGAAAAAAAGCCCGGAGAATGCGGATAACATATTATCCCTGAGTGTTACTCTTCTGAATCAGGCGCTCGATAAAATGCTGGAAATGAGGGCTATAGAGGGGAAAAATCTTGCAAAGGATATTGAGCAAAGAAAAGAATTTATCCTTTCCATGCTCCAAAAGATTGAGATGAGAGCGCCTGCAGTGGCCCAGGAATACAGCAAACGTTTAAAAAACAGGGCAGCTTCATTACTGGCAGGAACTGATATAGAATTAACCGACAGTAACCTTTACCGGGAAATTGCTATTTTTGCAGAACGGTGTGATATTACCGAAGAGATTAATCGCCTTAAAAGTCATTTAAATCAACTGCATGAAACACTCTGCTCGGATGAACCTACCGGCAGGAAGATTGATTTTATTGTTCAGGAAATGTTTCGTGAAACGAATACCATGTGCTCAAAAGCGAATGATAGCATACTGCTAAAGGATTTGGTGGATGTAAAAACAGAGATTGAGAAAATTCGTGAACAGGCATTTAACATTGAATAGAAGTATGTAATTTCTCAATCGTAAAGTAGCGGGCAGAATGGGCAAAATAGTAATCATTTCAGGGCCGTCCGGATCGGGTAAGACAACAGTATGCAAACTGCTTGAGAAGGATCCACGGATAAAAAAATCCATATCAGTAACCACTCGTCATCCCCGTCATAATGAGAAAAACGGAGAGTCCTATTATTTTGTATCTCCTGAAGAATTCGAATCTATGATTCAGAAAGGTGAATTGGCAGAATATGCAACGTATTGCGGGTACTATTATGGAACTCTCCTTCAACCGATGGAAGAAGCTCTTACAAAAGAGATTTTTTACTTGCTCGAAATAGAAGTGCAGGGTGCATTGAAAATCAAGGAAAAGTTTCCGCAAGCCATAGCAATATTTTTATTACCACCGGAAAAAAGTACCCTGCACCAACGGCTGATCCAAAGAAATACCAATACTACCAATGATATAGTATGCCGGTTGGAAATTGCTGATAAGGAGTTAGCATACAAAGATAAATATGATTACTGTGTGGTAAATGATACCCTGGATGTAACGATACATTCTATCCGTAAAATATTAAATCTGACCTGATCATGTCTTATCATATCGTTTTGGGTGTTACGGGAAGTATTGCTGCCTACAAGGCCGTTGAAGTCGTGTCGAGCCTGATAAAACAGGGAAATCGCGTTACGGTAATCATGACGTCAACCGCACAACGCTTTGTACACCCTGTCACTTTTCGCTCGATTTCACATAATCAGGTCGTAACAGACCTTTTCGTTGATAATGAAAACTATAACCCTAATCATGTATCTCTGGGGGAATGCGCCGATCTTATCGTAGTTGCGCCAGCTACGGCAAATTTTATCGGTAAGGTCATATCCGGTATTGCTGATGATGCATTAACCTGTACCGTTATGGCAGCACAATGTCCGGTAATTATTGCGCCCGCAATGAATGATAGTATGTATGGAAATCCTATTGTGCAGGAAAATATAAAAAAACTTGCACGTCTTGGATACGTATTTATTGAGCCGGAAGAGGGCCGGTTGTGCACAGGACAGGTCGGAAAAGGGAGATTAGCCTCCCTTGAGAAGATTCTTGATGTAATCAAAGAAGAGCTTGCCAAAGGAGGCAGATAGATAGTCATGAATACGATAACAATAAAGGTAATGAAAAAACAAGGGTGTGAGGATTTACCATTACCCCGGTATATGAGTAATGCCGCAAGTGGTATGGATTTATATGCAGCAGTGGATAATGCTGTTCAGCTTGATCACCATGAGATAAAGCTGATCCCTACGGGTATTCATATCGAGTTGCCGTTAGGGTATGAGGCACAGGTTAGACCAAGAAGCGGATTGGCTTTAAAATATGGATTGACACTCTTGAATACTCCGGGCACTATTGATAGTGATTATCGCGGAGAAATAGGGATTATTTTATGTAACTTCGGACAAAATCGATTTACCGTCGAGCGAGGGATGCGGATTGCTCAGTTAGTAATTCAGCCCGTGGTTAAGGCAGAATTGATAGAGGTTGAACATCTGGAAGAATCCCATCGTGGTACAGGTGGTTTTGGCCACACAGGACAATAGCGGCATGGAGAATTCTCATCTCTGCAGGGCAAACCTTTAGGTTTGCTATCCCCATGCAGGTATTGTTGCCGAAGGCTTAGTACACTGTCAATAGAATTCATGATAATACGGTTTGTATCGGCTCAACTGCATGGGGCTGTGTCATTGCGAGGGTATTGTTCGAAGCAATCTCTTGAATAGTTGAGAAAAGATTGCTTCGGGAAAAACCCCCTCGCAATGACAAATACTCTGGAGCCTCTTATGGTAAATTATCTTGAATGAAAGATTTGTGAAGCGGAACAATTCTTTCTTTGTATGATTGTTTCAATTCCTCATAGGTTCAATGAAAGTCTGAATCAAGGCAATCATGGAACGACGGGAAATACAGTTTCAATTTCTTATAGGTTCATACTTAGGAAATTCAAATAAAGAGTTCCTCCTCCTTGATGGGGGAGGTTAGGTGGGGGTGAAGGAAAAGGATAACCACCCTCCCCTGGCCCCTCCCATCAAGGGAGGGGAAAAAGTAGCCGAAGGCCTAATGTAATTTGAAATCCCTACACCTTTTTGATGTGCTGGCTGATAATGAAAGAAAGGAAGGGATAGTTTTTTAACAGAGAAGGAATACTATGGGAATTAAACGTTTTGTACAGTGCGCTGCTGCGGTTATTCTTATAGCCTTCACACTCTTTATCTTCATAAGTTTTCTCAGCTATTCTCCCAATGACCCTCCCTTTGCAGATTATCCCGGTAATAATTCTGTAAGGAATTTTTGTGGAAAAGCAGGGGCATTCGTTGCAGGATATGCCATGGCGGGTTTGGGTAAGACCTCCTACCTGATAGTCATCTTGCTGGCGCTGTTAGGGGTATTGTATCTTTACAGAAAGGATATAGAATTCCTTTGGGTAAAAATAATGGGAGCAGTTTTATTGCTATTCTCGGTGGCCTCCTTGCTAACCCTGACATGTTACGCATCGAAAAAGTCTCTCCTTTCAGCCAATTTAGGGGGAATCTTTGGGCTTGTCATTACTTCCAGGCTCTATGAGTATTTCAGTCTTACGGGCACTATCATTATTCTGGCATCGGGATTTGCTCTATCTGTTATGCTCATCCTGAATGTTACTCCCGTCTCTCCATTTCTGAGCGGCGCGCCAAAAGAAAAAAAAATCAAACGGGCTTCAACAAACGATGCTAAAATAGGTAAAGATGCTAAAATGAATAGCGCTGAGGCAGATAATTCTCAGGCGAAAGGTATCCGTACTTTCCGGCAATCGAAGGAGAATGAGATTGAAGATTTAAGCAGTGTGGCGGATAATTGTATTGATGAACAGCCAATACCTGCACCGGTAAGAGAAATAAAGAATGAACCGCTCAAACTCATGAGTAAATTTCAAAAACCACGGGAGGCAAAAGAGATTCAAGAAACCCGGAAGACCCCGCATGCCGAACAACATCCCGAAGAGGAAGGGGGAGATGCTTATGCGGAAACTGCGAAAAAAAAGGATTCTTCCTATACATTGCCGCAACTGGATCTGCTGGAAAAGCCTGTTGCAAAGCAATCGGAGGATGACTGGGATCAAATTACACAGCGTGCTCATGTTTTAAAAAATGCCCTTGAGCAGTTTAATATAAAATCAGAGGTCGTGGAAATTGAAAGAGGGCCTGTTATTACCATGTATGAACTGGAACTAGCCCCGGGGACAAAGGTCGGTAAGCTGGTGAGTCTTTCAGATGATCTGGCAATCGCCCTGAAGGCGCCCAGTGTAAGGATTGTCGCACCGCTCCTTGGGAAGTCGTCCATTGGTGTGGAAGTTCCCAATGTACAAAGAAAAACCGTGATGTTACGGGAGTTGCTGGATGCGTCTGATGAACTCCGGAAAAAAATGGCCATCCCGCTCCTGATCGGTAAGGATGTTGCCGGAAATCCCGTAATATCAGACTTAGCCGCTATGCCTCATTTACTTATTGCCGGAACGACCGGTTCCGGAAAATCAGTTTGTTTAAATTCCATTATCTTAAGTATCCTATTCTTACGGCATCCCAGCGATATTCAGCTTTTGCTGGTAGACCCCAAAATGGTTGAATTTTCCTTATTTCGGGAAATTCCCCATTTAATAAGCCCGGTAGTGACAGATATGAAAAAAGCCGCTGCTGTGCTGGAATGGGCAGTAAATAAAATGGAAGAACGGTACGCCTTATTGGCGAGCGTCGGGGTAAAGCACATCAATGGGTATAACAGATTGGGAATGGCTGAGATCAAAAAACGTCTGAATCCGGAAGGTGATGCCAGTCTTGATGATGTACCTTTCTATCTGCCTCATATCGTTATTGTCGTTGATGAGCTGGCCGATTTGATGATGGTGGCATCGAAAGAGGTGGAAGGCTCGGTAATTCGCCTTTCTCAGAAATCACGTGCTGTGGGTATTCATCTCATACTCGCAACACAACGGCCATCGGTTGATGTTATTACCGGATTAATTAAGTCAAATCTACCCTCCAGGATATCATTTTACGTTGCTTCAAAAGTAGATTCGAGAACAATCCTTGACCAGAATGGGGCAGAGAAGCTGTTGGGAGGGGGAGATATGTTGTTTTTACCACCCGGAACGTCAAAACTGGTACGCGTGCAGGGGGCATATGTAAGTGATGAAGAGGTACGGAATGTGGTTGAATATCTTACGAAATGCGCTGCACCACAGTTTAACCCGGAATTGAAGAGCTGGAAAGGCGCATCAGACAAAGATAACAGAGCGAAAGATAACCTTTACCATGAGGCGGTAAGGATTGTACTCGAGACGCAAAGAGGCTCTGTTTCCCTCTTACAGAGAAGGCTTGAGATCGGATATTCACGTGCTGCCAAGTTGATTGATCTCATGGCAGATGACGGAATCGTTGGGGAATATAAGGGTAGCCAGGCGCGAGAAGTATTTTTAACTCTGGAAGAATGGGACTCCCAGATGGCCCATGCGGATCAGGAAGAAATGGATAATGCATAGGCGGCCAATATGCCTATTTCTTCGGGGGTGCAAAGGCATATGCATCAAGCTAACTACCACAAAACCCCGGGGTAAGGGAACAGGACTGGGGTGCAAAGGCATATGCATCAAGCTAACCCGTAATCCCCCTTGATCCCCCTTTAGAAAAGGGGGAAAATCCCTTGTTTTTCCTTTTCTAAACTTATCCTTCCTTCCCCCTTTTTAAAGGGGAGTTAGGGGGGATTAGAAGAGAACATGGACACATGCTGTTCTTTTTACAAGGAGATACCTCCTTTTTTATGGAACAATGTCCTTAGCCTGATGCATATGGGGGAGCAAGGTTAAAGCCTTGCCCTACATTTTATATAAGAGATAAAAGGTGCCAAAAGGCCTCTTGTTTGTTCTGCCTTCCTTGATAGAGGGAGGTAAATTGAAGGAAAAAGACTATAGTATGAAATCAAAAAAAGTTGCTTTAATCAATTTAGGATGTCCAAAGAACCTGGTAGATGCAGAAGAGATTATCGGCAGGGTTGCAGATAGCGGGAGTACGATTTGTCAATACCCTGAGGATGCAGAGATACTCATTATAAATACCTGCGGCTTTATTGAAGACTCTAAACAGGAGTCAATTGATACCATATTGAAAATGGCAAAGCTCAAGGAAGATGCGCGATGTAAAAAAATTATCGTAACCGGCTGTCTGGCCCAAAGATATCCGCAGGAATTGAAAAACGATGTTCCTGAAATTGATCATGTGGTAGGTTTGAAAGACTTTGATACCCTAACGGATTTATCTGGTTCTGGTAAAAAGAGGAAAAAAGGTTCCCTGCAGTGTAATGATGATTGGCGTAACCGTATCAGATTGACCCCAAGACATTATGCATATCTCAGGATTTCTGATGGGTGCGATAATCGTTGCAGCTATTGTGCCATTCCCGATATACGAGGGAAATTTTCCAGCCGGACGCTGGAGAGCCTCGTAGAAGAGGCGCAACACATGGCATCTGAAGGTGTCAGGGAAATTCATGTTATTTCACAGGATACGACCTCCTACGGTATAGATTTGTATGGAAAATTTAAACTGCATGTGCTTTTAGGGAGATTATCAGAAATACAAGGTATTGAGTGGATACGGATATTGTATACTCATCCAAAGCATTTCTATCCGGAGCTTATTCATACGATAGCTGACCAGGCTAAAATTTGCAAATATGTGGATTTACCTATCCAGCATATCAACGATAGTATCCTGAAAAAGATGGGGCGGGGAGTAACCCATGCGCATATTGATACACTGATCAATGATTTACGCAACCATATTCCTCAGCTTTTTGTAAGGACTTCTGTTATCGTTGGATTTCCCGGAGAAACAGAAGAACAATTTCATGAGCTTTTAACCTTTATCCAGGCTACCCGATTTGAGAGATTAGGGGTATTTGCTTACTCAAAAGAAGATGCTACACCTGCTGCATCTTTTAAAAAGCAAATACCGAAAAGAGTAAAAGAACAGCGTTTAAAGGAGGTCATGCTCGCACAGCAAAAAATTATTTTAGAAAAACATAAAAATTTAGTAGGCAATTCAATCCCTGTTATTATCGATGAGAAAAATGAAACGAATGGAGGATGGTTCGGAAGAACATATGGTGATGCGCCTGATGTGGATAGTAAAGTGATTATTGAAGAAAATCATTTGAAAATTGGTGACATTAAAAATATGATAATTACAGGTACCTCAGGATATGATTTGATAGGAACACGGATAAAAAAGAGAAAAGAGGACTAAATGAACTCATTTGATTTCTCACGATGTGCGGCATTCAATCTACCGAACCGGTTAACCCTCATGCGGCTTTTGCTGGCGATAGTGTTTTTCATCTTCTTATCGTACCGTTACTATAATATTGCCCTTGTTTCCTATCTGTTCGCATGGCTAACCGACTGGTTAGATGGCTACCTGGCGCGCAAAAAAGGCCTCCTGACAGATTTCGGACGCATCGCCGACCCGTTTGTAGATAAAATCATTGTCTGTGGCGGATTTATATTACTCATACAGCATGCCCACGATATCATACCTCCCTGGATGGTTGTCGTTATTGTAGCCAGAGAGTTTCTTGTCAACAGCCTGAGAAGTTATTCGGAATCAAAGGGGATTGAATTTGGAGCAACGATATGGGGCAAGGCAAAGATGTTTACTCAGTCTTTTACCATTAGCCTCATTTTGCTGTTCTTTGCTTATTTCGAGCATTTTATGGCTGTTAAACAGGGAATTATCGTCATGCTTTGGCTTACGGTAATCATCACTCTGGTTTCCGGCATTAAATACATGGTCAAAGCCGGCCCGGCAATTTTGATGAAATAGTAAATTTCATTTCTTAATCTTCTCTCGTTCAATCTCATCGTAATCCCCCTTGGTCCACCTTTAGAAAAGGGGGAAAATGTGCAAATGTTTAAAATGTGTGGATGTTCAGAAAAAGGGAAAAATGGGTGGGTGTTTTAGAAAAAGGAAATTTGGGAAGCTTTATCAAAGGGGGAATACAGGGATTGTCAATACCCTTCCTTCCTTCCTAAAATGAAGGAAACAACCCCGTCTCCCCCTTTTCTAAAGGGGGACCAAGGGGGATTAATTCCTCTTGCTTTCAGGACTGTGCCACAATTACTTTTAGTCTGTCCGGCATGGTTGTTTTCCTTCTCCTGATGACTTTTATCAGGCTGCACTCACGCGCACCTGTATCGCATCATTTAATGCCTTTAGTAAATCTTCAAGGTTAACAGGATTGATCTGTACTGCTTGTCCCAGGCTAATTGTCCTGGCTAAGGTGTTTCTGAGGATAGGATTTTTCAGTTGTTTAAATCCAAAATTTATTAAAACATCGAGGGTTTGCGGGTATTGTTTAATCAATTGATAAACATTTGTGCTTGCGGTTGCGATTCTGATTTGTTCTGAAGGTTCTTCTTGTACGTCGAGTTGCATAGTCTTCCATGCATTGATACCAAAGCAGAACATGGCAGCATATTCAATAAAGCCGCTGATTCCCAGGAGCGCATAAAGTTGCGGATACAGATGCGATGCGACCGGTTGAGATACAACCCTGAACAGACACCCAACATTTATCAGGATAAATGTTGCATTGAGTAGTCTTGTACTGCACAGCTTTACTCCTTTGCTTAAAGGGATCATCTTGGAAGCACATCCCAGGATCATCATACTGATAAACCCGATAAATATAGCATGCCGATATGCGCCAAACAGGGCATGGGAAGTGCGTTCCCCCGAAAATGCTTCATAAATGGTATAGGTGAGTAATGCAGTCTCTGAGACAAATAGCCAGACAAGGGCGGCCCGGATAAATTTTCTGAATCCGGTCGGCAGGTTAACCGTGTTCTTCACTGCTTTTTTGGTATTGAACAGATTTAAACTATAGATAAACAAAAATACCCCGCATGCCTCCATAATCCCTGCGAGACAAAACACCACCGTAAAGAAACCGTGGAGATTTGTAGTATATTCCCGGTAAAATTCCGATATCGTTCTTAAAGCAATGGAGATGTTTAGGATATACAGAACGTAGATGCTTATTTTCTTGTTAGGCTCCTGGATTCCCAGAAATATCGGCAGGGTCTTTGCAAATATTCCAATAATAACCATACAGGCAAACCCTACAATTTGTATATGCCGGACAGGACTTCTGAATATTTCAGGAATGTTTGTATTGTTAACTACGGTAAAATGGAAATATAAAGCAACAAAAGTAATAGCCTGGAAGAGGAACCAGAGATAACTTGATATGAGGAATCCTTCGTAGATTTCGAATTTCTTTTTTCCCGATGTGAGATAGGTTGCGCAGATGACGTAAATAAAGATAAGTATCGATACGACTTGCAGTGTACATCCAATCAGGACGGGGATTTTCAAAAAGAAGAAACCGGTATAATAGGAGATTGTCTTAAAAACAAAGGAGAGAAAAATACCTGCAAGCATTAAGAAAAAGGATTTATATGCCAGTGGAGTGCTATACAGTATAGTACTCCAGAATTTAGGCAATGCAAAATATGAAATTCCCATGATAAAGAGGCCTACCCATCCATATACCTGCGTATCACCATGGGTTTCCGTAAGTATCCAGGATACGGAAGCGAAGGAATTATGAAATGCCATATAGGCTAAGAGTGATGCCCCGTAGAGACATCCTGTTGAGAGTGCAATAATGATAGACGTTTTAACAAAGATCTCATAGACATGCTCGGTTTGCGGCTTTGTGATCGCGGCTTCATTCGTTGTGCCAACCTCTCCATCGATAAGTTTTTGAAGGTCGTCAATCAGTTTGGTGGGATTGACGTTATGCATCTTGGCAAAAAAGGAGATGGGTTTGTCGGGAAGGACATTGCTGCCGCACATAATTCCGTAGGTATCAAAGATGCGGCGGGTTATAGGAAATCTTTCAACGATTTGTTTAACGGTATTTTCAGGCCGTATCCTTTCCATAGATAAGGTTCCTTAACGCTGATCATAAGAATATGATTTGTTTTGTAAAATAACATTACAGAAAACATCTTGTAATTTACCCAATACGCCGTGATAATTATGAGGCGGCTGTGAAAATACTATACCAGACCTGGAAAGCAGTGTCAATGACTTTCTCGAAGCGTGCTCTTTTTGTTTTTGCTTATTTTCGTCCATTGTGATATTTTTAATGGGATTCATAGTATCTGGGAAATAACGAGCTTTAGGTTTTCGTGAGATTATTGATAGGTAATCCCCCTTGATCCCCCTTTAAAAAAGGGGGAAATGTGTGAATGTTTTAGAAGGGGGGAAATGCAAAGCTTTCTTTTAATGATAGAGAAAATATCTTATGGATAAAACATAGGTATGACTTCTCTTTTTATAAAAACGCTCTTATTTCAACTTTAGTCGTTATCCCCCTTTTCTAAAGGGGGATCAAGGGGGATTATGATGGCGGATGAATAAGCGGTGAAGCGTTAAACACTTTGAGAAAAAAACCTGACGAGCAAACTGGTGGAAGCTATGAGGTAGTATTAGTATTCCCTTTACTAAATCCCGGAAAGAAATATTCCCGCTGTTGTAGAGAACAGTAAGGATAGAGAATCCTTTGAGAAACATGTGAGATAATGTATCTATGCGAAGTATTGCACTAACAAATCAAAAAGGTGGTGTAGCGAAAACAACGACCACGGTAAACCTCGGTGCCGGCCTTGCCCATATGGGCAAACGAGTACTTTTGGTTGATCTTGATCCGCAGGGAAATCTGAGTTCGTGGTTAGGGCTGGACATCCATAATCTTGAACGGTCTATGTACAATGTGTTTTTGGAAGAAGTCTATTTTGAAGAGATCCTCACAAAGACCTGTATTGAAAACATGACCCTTGCGCCTGCCAATGTCGCATTGGCAGGTGTTGAAAGAATCCTTGCCCATGAGAAAGGGAGGGATCTTATTCTCCGTAAACGAATGCTTCCCGTGGTAGATAACTATGATTATATCCTCCTGGATTGTCCTCCTTCATTGGGATTGATTACGATCAATGCGCTCACCTTTGTCAGAGAGATCTTTATACCGGTGGAAACAAAGGTGCTGGCTTTGAATGGTCTTATAACGTTAGTAAATACCGTTCAGGTGGTAAAGGAACGGTTAAATCACAACCTGGAAGTAACCGGCATCATTGCCTGCCGGTTCGATGGCCGTACAAACCTCAGCAATGAGGTGTATAATCAGATTAAAGAACGTTTTAAAGAAAAGGTGTTTCACTCCGTTATCAGGGAAAATATCCGCCTGGCAGAATGTCCTATATCGGGAAAACCTATTACCCTCTATGCACCCGATAGCCCCGGCGCGATAGATTATACAAATCTGGCAGAAGAAGTAGTACAGCAGGAAAAGAAAACCTAGCATAGCGGGCGCTTCATTGAAATACCGACATATATTGTTGTCGCTGCGCGCAGCAGTGAAGCAATCTTAACTATTTTGCTTGTTTTGCTTTGCTTGTTCCCAAACTCCGTTTGAGAACACACTTACCCCGAAACTCTGTTTCGAGTCTCTATACATGAGAAGCAGATACAAAATCATACAAAAAGAAGGTATCTATTTTGTTACTTCTGCCGTTGTAGAATGGATACCAATTTTTACAACCCAAAAATATTTTGATATCATTATACAATCACTAAAGTTCTGCAAAGATTACAAGGGACTAAAATTGTATGCATTTGTTATATTAGACAATCACTTTCATCTTGTTGTCTCAGCTCCGGAATTATCGAACACACTAACCTCATTAAAGAAATTTACCGCAAAAGAAATTATTATCCAATTAGGGCAGGATAACAGGCATAGGTTATTAATCCAGCTTGCTTTTTACAAAAAGAGGTATAAGACAAAAAGCGACTATCAGGTTTGGCAAGAGGGTGTACATCCGGAATTGATAATGAATAATGAAATGTTATTCCAAAAAATTGAATATATCCATTATAATCCCGTAAAGCAAGGTCTGGTAGATATGCCTGAACATTGGAGATATAGTTCTTCACGAAATTATCTTGCAAATGATCATTCCGTTATTCAAATAGATGAATTGCCTGTTTGATTTTCCCGAAACAGAGTTTCCCGGTAATGGCGTTCCCAAACACGAGCAGACGAGCACGAGCAGACGAGCACGAGCAGACGAGCACGAGCAGACGAGCACGAGCAGACGAGCACGAGCAGACGAGCACGAGCAGACGAGCAAAATGCACGATCTGCTTCTGCTTGTTCCCAAACTCTGTTTGGGAACACACTTATCCAGAAACTCTGTTTCGGGTATATTCGGGTATATTTACTATAGACCGATTCAGAATTTTGTGATAAAATGCATTTTGCTAAAACTTATAATTATAATAATTAACGAAAAGGAAACCTTTGCCAGGAAATGATATCATAGTAATTGGAGCTTCTGCAGGCGGGGTGGAGGCACTGACGGAATTAGTGGGCAATTTACCACAAGGGATACCTGCCGCTCTGTTAGTAGTTCTTCATATAAGTCCTACAGCCCCCAGTTTGTTACCGGAAATCCTTAACCGGGCCGGGAGCATTCCCGCTATGGCTGCTGTACACGATGATGTAATCCGGCAAGGACATATATATGTAGCACCATCAAATCATCATCTCCTTCTTACGGAGGGTGGTGTTATCCGTCTTACCCATGGTCCAAAGGAAAACCGGCATCGACCAGCCATAGACCCTCTCTTTCGTTCAGCCGCCTATACCTACGGACCGAGGGTAGCCGGAGTCGTCCTCACGGGTACCCTTGATGACGGGACGGCGGGTTCACTCGTTATAAAATCCGCTGGCGGCGTAATTGCTGTACAAGACCCTCATGAGGCATTATTTCCTGACATGCCGCAGAGTGTACTGGAGAATATGGATGTAGATTATTGTCTGCCGTTATCTCGAATAGCACCTCTGTTAGTCAGTTTAGCAACTAAGCCAATAGAAAAGAAGGCGCTGTACCCTGCTCCTGAGAAAGTAATGATCGAAACCAATATCTCACATTTGGCAGAAAGTACGGAGGAAGTTATGGATAAACTTGGAAAACCATCGACCTTTACCTGTCCTGAATGTCAGGGGACTCTCTGGGAGATACAGGATGAAAAACTCATACGATTCCGATGCCGGGTAGGACATGCCTTTTCTCCTCATAGTATGCTGGCAGAACAATCGGAAAAGGTGGAATCAGCACTGTGGGCAGCATTACGTTCTCTTGAGGAGAATGCCAATCTCTACCGGCGAATGGTGGAACGGGAACGAGGCCTCAATAACAACCTGCTGGCAGCACGGTTTGAGGAAAATTTAAAAGATACCGAATATCACATAAAGACGATCCGGCACATACTGCTGAAAAAAGAGAAGCCAGTATTTCAGGAAAAGGGTAAAATCCCACATGCATCAAGCTAAGAATTACTCTAGGTAAAACACCAGGGCTTCTGCTCTAAAAAGAGAGGACTGAGGGGTGTACATGGCAGAAAAACCATACACACTCCTTAATCCCCCTTGGTCCCCCTTTACGAAAGGGGGAAAGCAGAGAAATCCCCCTTGGTCCCCCTTTAAAAAGGGGGGAAATATACGGTGAAATATTGATGGAAAAAAAGAAAAAAAAGGGCATTGGTTCTCAGGGAAAAACGGATAGTACGAAGGGATACAAAGGACATGTCCGTTCTGATCAGGAAAAGAAACCTGCCAGGAAGAAGCTGGAAAGAAAGGCATCTCTCCCTGTTCCGGAAGAAGAAAATTTTGAACAGAACAAGATGAATACCTCCTTTCCTATTGTCGGGATCGGTGCCTCTGCCGGTGGATTAGAGGCTTTTGAGCAATTTTTCATGCATATGCCATCAAATAGTGGGGCGGCATATGTTGTAGTTCAGCACCTCGATCCGACCCATAGCAGCATTATGGCGGATCTCCTCAAAAGATTTACGAGTATGAGGGTTGTTGAGGTAGAAGACGGGATGCACGTTGATCCTAACCGGGTCTATGTAATCCCTCCCAATAAGGATATGATTATCCAGAACGGGATTCTTAAACTCACGGTACCGATAGAGCCGCATGGTTTGAGGATGCCGATCGATCTCTTCCTCCGTTCTCTGGCGGGTGATTGTGGAGAACGGGCTATTTGTATCATTCTTTCCGGAAGCGGTACGGATGGAACCCTGGGGCTGAAGGCGATTAATGAGGCGGGAGGGTTATCCCTGGTTCAAAGCCCTGCTACAGCGAAATATGATAGCATGCCAAAGAGTGCTATAAAAACCGGTATAGCAGATTACATATTACCCCTAGAAAAAATATCAGAACAATTAGTATCCTGTATTAAGCACTTTCATCCCAAAAAGATGAAGAAGCTCTCCATGACTCACGTAATCTCTCCGGGAGCAATTCAAAAAATACTTCTTCTCTTGAAGAAAAAAACCGGGAATGATTTTTCCGCCTATAAGAAGAATACCATTTACCGGCGGATCGAACGGCGGATGAAGCTTCATGATATTGAAGACGTAGCAAATTATGTCCGATATCTTGAGGACCATCCGGATGAAGTTCAACTGCTTTTTAAGGAGTTGCTGATCGTTGTTACCAGTTTTTTCCGGGATGCAGATGCCTTTGATGTCCTGAAGAAAAAGATATTACCGGGTATTCTTGAAGACAGACCGGAAAATTATACCATCCGGGTATGGGTACCCGGATGTGCAACGGGTGAGGAAGTCTATTCTATTGCTATAGTCCTTCGGGAATATATGGATGAACTTGACCGGGAATTCAAGGTCCAGATCTTCGGTACCGATATTGATGAAAGTGCAATTAATGTTGCACGTAACGGTAGTTACCCCAGCAATATTGCCCTGGATGTAACTCCGAGGCGATTGAGACGGTTTTTTATAACGGAAGATAACTACTATCGGATCAAGAAAGAGATTCGGGAGAGCGTGGTCTTTGCCGTCCATAATGTCATTAATGACCCGCCCTTTACCAAGATGGACCTGATTAGCTGCAGGAATCTCCTGATCTATCTCGATAACGACTTGCAGAATAAAGTAATCCCCCTTTTCCAGTATAGCCTGAAACCGGGCGGTATCCTTTTTCTTGGACCTTCCGAGAGTATTGGCGGGTTTGTAAATCTGCTTGCTGTCCTGGATAAAAAATGGAAGTTTTTTAAAAGTAAGGGGACGACACTTGCGACCCATGAGATATCTTTTACGGAGCGAGACGATGCTCACGCTATCGCAAATCTGGAGAAAGGGATAAATACAGAAGAATCCAAAAGAATCAGGGAAACAAATATTGAGGAGTTAGCCCATAAAGTGCTCATGGAGAGTTTTGCACCTCCCTGTGTTATTGTTAATGCAAAGGGCGATATCCTGTATATTCACGGTCGGACGGGAAACTATTTGGAACCTGCGCATGGAGAAGCGAATTTAAACATTATTGATATGGCACGGGAAGGCATTCGGTATGAGTTACACTCTGCCATCCATAATGCCTTTAAACAAAAGAAAGCGATATTGTATGAAAAGTTAAGGGTAAAAACCAATGGCGATGTGAAAACGGTTAACCTGACCGTTAAGCCTGTCACCGAAGCAAAGACGAAACAACCCTTACTGGTGGTAATCTTTACAGATACACCCGCTAATCAGGCAGAGGTAAAAAAAGGAAAAGGAAAATCCCTAGATGCTCATGGCAGACGGATCGAGATACTGGAATGGGAGTTAAAATACACGAAAGATGATCTTCAGGCTACCATTGCAGAACTCCAGGCATCGAATGAAGAGCTGAAATCCCTCAACGAGGAAATGCAATCCACCAATGAGGAATTACAAAGCACCAATGAGGAACTGGAAACATCCAAAGAAGAACTCCAGTCGGTGAATGAGGAACTTATTACCGTGAATTCCGAATTGCAATCCAAAATTGAGCTGCTCTCCCGGAGTGAAAATGATATGAAGAATCTGCTGGATAGCATAAAATTAGGCACGATTTTCCTGGATAGCAATCTATTCATCAAACGGTTTACGGTCGAGGCTACCAAGGTGTTTAATCTGATCCCGTCTGATATCGGGCGCCCGATTGGTCATATTGTATCAAATCTGGAGTATGAGAATCTGACGGCAGATGTGCACCTGGTACTCGATAAACTGGTTACGAAAGAGATTGAAGTACAGACAAAGGATAATCATTGGTACCTGATGCGGATCATGCCGTACAGAACACAGGAAAATGTAATCGATGGTGTTGTAGTTACTTTTACGGATATAGATCAGATTAAAAGGACGGAAGATAGTCTGAGAAAATTGAATGTGAATATTGAGAATGCCCGTAAGCTTGCCGAAGGTATCATTGAGACAACGCGTGAGTCTTTTATTGTACTCGATTCCAGCCTGCGTGTAGTAATGGTAAACCAGTCCTTTTGTAAAATGTTTCACGTGAGTGAAGATGAAACTACGGGAAAGTATCTTTACGATCTGGGGAATAATCAGTGGAATATATCGGGACTCAGAAAGCTCCTGGAAGATATTTTGCCGAAGAATACCTCCTTTGAAGGTTATGAGATAGTCTGTAATTTTCCTCAAATGGGAAAAAGAACCCTATTATTGAATGCCCGCAGGATTATCTATAAAGGGGAAAAACCAGAACTGATTCTCCTCTCCTTTGAGGATGTTACAGATCAGAAACAGTCAAAAGGTTCAGGAATAAAATCGTAATGATTAATGAGGCCCTCGGCAACTTTTTTATAGCACCCCTGTAGGGGGTGAATGGAAATGAACGCTGTCAGGGTTCTAAACCCTGACAGTGTTCTGTGTGATTTCACAAACATTGAAATTCCTAAACATTACATAAGGTCTTCGGCAACTTTTATAATTTGATATCATGAAATGGCAGTTACTCAAAATACCGTTGGAACGTAAGGATGTTATGGATAAGGACTGTAGCAGTATCATGTCATGGTGAAGGAGGGGCAACTGAAGCAACATAATCCCCCTTGGTCCCCCTTTAAAAAAGGGGGAAAAATGTATGAGTGTTGAGAAAAGGGGGAGAGCTTCTCTAATCCCTTTAAAAAACCCTTCAGGGGCGCTGGGTTAGATGGCCCTGACGGGGAGAGTTTCCCTAATCCCTTTAAAAAAACAGGGGAAATTTCCTTTTATATCTCCCCCTTTTCTAAAGGGGGATCAAGGGGGATTACCTCTCCTCTGCTTTGCTCTTATATCCGGCTTGCCTGCAATGCCTTTAATACGTGGCCTTTTCGGACGATTCCCATGTCAGATTTGTCCCTTAATTTTGAGTAATCATATGAAATGTAGGGTAATCTTGTAGGTTCGCCGATAAGGTATTAAAAGTCATTACTCTATGTTAATGAAATTGGATATTTTGGCTTTTTTACAAGGCTGAAATGGGGTCTTTTTATTGTTATGGTCTTACATTTGAGTGGATTAAGATGTTTTGAATTTATATTAGGGGTAAGAGAAATACCAAACGGTTTTTCGCTGGTTCAATCGGGGACGATTGAACCAGCGAAAAAGCGAAGGGATCAAAAAGCGAAGGGATCAAAAAGCGAAGGGATCAAAAAGCGAAGGGATCAAAAAGCGAAAGTTACCAATATCTTAACTTATATGAACAAAAAGAAATCTCAAAAGAAAGAAGATAACAGTCTGCGCCGTCGCGCTGAAGAAATATTGGAAGAGAAAGATACAGAATTACAAAAAATACCGTCACGGGATATTAAAAAACTCATCCATGAGTTGCAAGTATATCAAATTGAACTGGAAATGCAAAATGAAGAACTTCGGAAGGCGCAGTCCAGAATTGAAGAGTCCCGGAGTAAATACGTAGATCTGTACGATTTTGCTCCGGTAGGGTATTGTACGATGGACAGGAATGGGGTAATTGTTGAGGCAAACCTTACCTTGAGTAGTCTCTTGAGTGTTGAAAGAAAGTTATTACTCCGTAATCCTTTTTCTCTGTTTGTTGCAAAGGGGTTTAAGAGTTACTTTTATCGTCATTTGCAAGAGGTTTTTTTAAACGGTAACAAGCATATGTGCGAATTGAATATGATGGGAAAGGATGGCACACCATACTCGGTATTTTTGGAAAGTATTGCGATTAAGGACAGTAAAGGAACGGAGTTCTGTCGGTCGGTCATCAGCAATATTACCGATCGAAGGCAGGCAGAAGAGGCACTGCGTATCAGTGAAAGCACATATCGGTTGCTCATGGATAGTCTTCCCCAGCACATATTTTATAAAGACAGAAATTTTGTTTATCAATCGTGCAATAAAAGTTTAGCAGACGATTTGCATATCAAGCCGGATGAAATCCGGGGGAAAACCGATTATGATCTCTATCCGGCAGAACGTGCAATGAAATATCGTATGGATGATATAAAATTGGTGAAATCAGGAAGGACTCAGGAGACGGAAGAGACCTATATCAGGGAGGGAAAAGAGTGCATCATCCATATCGTGAGGACCCCGGTAAAAGATGAAAAAGGGGATGTTATGGGTATCCTGAGTATTTCCTGGGATATTACCGAAAAAGTTCTCTTGCAGAAAGAGGCTGAGCATACCAGGCACTTAGCGGCATTGGGTGAATTGGCAGCGGGAGTGGGACATGAGATTAATAATCCGATAACCGGGATTATTAATTGTGCCCAGATATTGCTGAATAAGAGCAGTGAAGGGAGCAGGGAAAAGGATATTGCGGGCCGAATTAAAAAAGAAGGTGACCGCATAGCCACGATAGTCAGCCGCCTTCTTATGTTTACCTGGCCTATAAATCAGGAGAGAAAGAGCAAGGTTAAGACCTGTGATATTATAAAAGATACGCTGATTTTATCCGAGGCACAACTACGAAAAGAGGGTATTCACATCCGGGTAACTATTCCTCAAAACCTGCCTGAATTACATACCCACCCCCAGCAGCTCGAACAGGTATTTCTCAATATTATCAGTAATGCCCGATATGCCCTGAACCAAAAATATCCGGAAACCCATGATAATAAACTCCTCGAAATTACGGGTGAAGAGATAACGATAGATGATCTTCGCTACGTCAGGATTACCTTTTACGATCACGGTACGGGTATACCTGCCGGGATAAAAGATAAGGTAATGACCCCCTTTTTTACCACAAAACCGAGAGGTATAGGAACGGGATTAGGGTTGAGCATAAGCCACGGTATCATCAATGACCACGGTGGCAAGCTTCTGATTGAGAGTGTGGAGGGAAAATTTACCAAAGTTTTCATCATCCTTCCGGTGATATCTTAAGGTTGAAAGTCCGATGTAGGGCAAGGTTTTAGAGACTGCCCGGAAAGCCCTCCAGAGTGCTCTGTTAGGAGCTAATAAATATATTATGTATAGGAATTTCAAAGTTTTTCGTTATACCGTTTCATAATGTAGGGGCGGGTTTCAAACCCGCCCCTATGGTGCTTGAATTGTGGTATGTTCGATTTGTACTATAAGTTTACCTGATAAGGTATTAAAAGCCATTATCCAATGATAAAGAAAGTGGGTATTCGGGCTTTTTGCAAGGCTGAAGCCTTACCCTACGTATTTATTTGTAAGTCCTGAGTATTCATTTGCAAGGTTGTTGGGAATATGTTTTGCGTTGTAGTGGGTTTAGATGCTTTAATTATTAACTTGCCTTTTGTACCATTTCGATACAAAATATATAAGAATATCCAGACAGGATATAGATAAATTCATGAGAATTATGGTATATCCTGGTTTACAATCTCATGTAAGGATGTGTTCGGTTTCATCTTTTGGATACTATAGTCCGTAGAATAACGAAATCGATTCGGTCTGTTGTGTTGACGAGTCTGCCAGGGAATGACAAAGCCCAGACCTTTTATTCATCCCTTGAGATACCGTGTTGTAGTTCTTTTAACTAGGTCGCTTACTATAATGTTATTGTGTAAAAGCTATGAGTTATTGCATGATAAAAATTATAACACAATCTCAGAAAAAAAGGAAGTTTACTCTATAAATTGATGAAAATTATAATACATACGAGAAAGTACTGAAATGGCGATCCAGTGGAAGAAGTCAGTATGCCCGTATTGCGGTATAGGGTGCGGGTTAATGGTAGGTATTGAAGAGGGAAAGGTCGTTAACATCCACGGAATGAAGGAGCATCCCGTTAACTGTGGCGAATCCTGCACACTTGTGCATAATTTCGCGCCTCTCTTTACTGACAGGGACAGATTGACACAGCCTATGATTCGCCGTAATGGTACCTTACTGCCCGTTACGTGGGATGATGCCATTATGTATGTTGCCCATGAATTTCATCGTATCATTCGGGAATACGGACCAGGTGCAATTGCCTTCTACGGTGGAGCTGCCGCTTTTAATGAAGAATACTATCTCATAAATAAACTCATGAAGGGATATATTGGCACAAATCATGTGGAGTGTACCTCCCGCTTATGTATGGCAAGTACCGCAATGGGATTTATTTCTACCTTCGGCGCTGATGCCCCGCCTACCTGCTATGCCGACATCGAAGAGGCAGACCTGTTTCTTATTGCCGGCATGAATATGGCAGTATCATTGCCTGTTATATTCAACCGTGTGTGCGCTGCGAGGAAAGCCAAAGGCGCCAGGACTATTGTTATTGATCCCCGGAAAACAGAAACTACTGCCATTGCAGATGTCCATCTTCAAATCAGGCCTGGCACTGATGTTGCTCTTAATAATGCCCTGGCCTATATTCTTCTTGAAGAAGGTTTTGTGCACGAAGAGGAGGTAGCGCACTATACCACCGGGCTTGATGATTTAAAATTGATATTAAAAGAATATTCGCCATCGCGCGTTGCCAGGATTACGGGTTGTACACAAGAGCAGATCTTCAAGGCTGCGCATCTCATCGGTCATGCGAAAGCAATGCTAACCTTTTGGCTTCAAGGTTACAACCAGTCAACCCAGGCGGTCTTCAAAAATAATACGTTACACAATTTATCATTATTGACAGGGAATTTTTGTCGTCCCGGGGCTGGCCCATTATCTATTGCGGGCGAGTCAAATAGTTTGGGCAGCCGGTGGATGGGCGTACAGTCGCATCTTTTGCCCGGCATGCGCTTTGTTACCAATCCCGTGCATCGGCAAGAGATCGCTGATTTTTGGGGCATTCCGGCTGAAAAAATTCAATCCACTCCCGGTCGTTCTATTATTGATATTATCAAGGGACTCCATACGGGTGAAGTCCGTGCATTATGGGTTATGTCTTCCAATCCTGCAGCCTCTCTTCCTTATACCCAATGGGTAACTGAAGGGCTTGAGAAGGCAGAGTTTCTGGTCGTTCAGGATATACTTCATCCTACAGAAACAACCGTACTGGCAGACGTAATTCTCGCTGGCGCCCAATGGTCCGAAAAGACCGTTACCCTTGTCTCGTCTGAGCGGCGTATCGAGCTGGCAGAAAAGATTCTTGAGCCGCCGGGAATGGCAAAGCCTGACTATGAGATCATTTGCCTCATCGCAGGGGCTATGGGATTCAGTAAGGAATTTTCTTATACTTCGGGTGAGGAGGTGTTTGAAGAATTGAAGGAGATTACCCGCGGACGTATCTGTGATATGAACGGTGTGAGCTACGAGCGACTCAGGAATACGATAGGTCCGCAGTTGCCTTGTCCCAAAACGGACCATCCGGGTACGGCAAGGTTGTTTTCTGACATTCGGTTTCCGAGGCCGGACGGTCGCGCTGCGCTGCTTGCCCGGGATTATAGGAAACTAGCCGAAACGGCTGATGATGATTATCCTTTTATCCTTATCACTGGTCGCCTTGCCAGTCAATTCAATACCGGTACCCGTACCCGCCGCATTAAAAAGCTTACCGATATTGAACCAAATAATTTTGTGGAGATTCATTCCGCAGATGCTCAACGTCTCGGAATTATTGAAGGGGATGAGGTTGAAATGGCCTCACGTCGGGGTAGTATTCGATGTATTGTCCATATTAAAGACCATGTACTCGAAAGTAATGTCTATATGAATTTATGTTGTGGTAATTCACCTTTGTCCGAAGATGATAAACAAGTCAATTTTGTTTGCAATACGGTTTATGATGCTCATTCCAAACAGCCTGAGCTGAAGTGCTGCGCCGTTAAGATAACGAAAGTTGCATCAATATGAACCATACAAGTTGTAGGGGCAGGTTTTAAACCTGCCCCTACCTGATGTTAAAGAGTAAAAGAATAACAATGGAGCATTTCTCCTTAAGGTATCTATAATTCCTTTAGCATAGGGTAATGTGGCTCTTAATACCCTATCGGCAAACCGAAAGGTTTGCCTCACATATGGGAACTGAAGGGTAAAAATTCATACAGTGGAAAATTTCATGATTGGACAGGATAAAAAAAAGAACAAAGAGCTTGCCCAGCATACCATTAAATTTTTTGAGAAGCTGCTGCGGGCATCAAGTGATGGAATTGTGATTACCGATGCAGCGCATAATATCATTGTTGTCAATGAGGCGTTCTGTGATTTCTTTGGACGGCAACATCGTGAGGTCATCGAAACAGATCTGTTCTTTTGGTTAGAACAACTTGGTACCAGTAGTCTCAAACGCTGGGCTGAAATGGAGAGCCATGTCCATAGTGAAGGCTCATGTCATGATACAGAATTTACCCTGATGGCACACGAGGGGATAAAATACTTAAGTGTCAATGCCTCTCTTATGGAAAAAGTCGGCGCCGAAGAATCTGGTACGATAATTAGTATCTGGCGGGATATTACAAAACAAAAGCGGATTGAAGAAGAGTTAAAAATCCTCAATAAGTCCCTGGAAGAGCGGATAATTGAAAAGACACTGGCGCTGATAGAATCAAACAAAGAACTTCGTGAGAAAATTGCAGAACAGAAATTGTCTGAAGAAGCGCTGCGTACGAGTGAGAGCAAGTATCGGTTGCTTCTGGAGAATCTTCCCCAGAGAATCTTTTATAAAAATAAAGACTCAATGTATATATCCTGTAATGAGAATTATGCCGGGGATATACGCATCAAACCGGATGAAATCCGGGGAAAGACGGATTATGATTTCTTTCCGAAGGCGCTTGCTGAAAAATACCGGGCAGATGACAAGAGAATTATGGAATCAGGGAAAGCTGAGGAGATTGAGGAAAAATACGTCAAAGATGGGCAGGAATATATTATCCATACCGTGAAAACTCCTATGAAAGATGAAAAGGGCGCTATCATCGGCATATTGGGTATCTTCTGGGATATCACGGAAAAGATAGCTATGGAGAAGGAGGCTATACGCTCCAGACATCTGGTATCACTGGGTGAACTGGCGGCAAGTGTTGCTCACGAAGTGAATAATCCCATAACCGGTGTTATCAACTACGCCCAGATACTGTGTAATAAAAGCACTGAGGGAAGCAAGGAAAAAGATATAGCGAACCGGATTATCAGGGAAGGCGACCGTATAGCAAGCATAGTTCAAAGCCTTCTTTCTTTTGCCAGGATCAGTGATAAAAAAGAGAAAAAGAGTATCATCAGTGTTCATGAAATATTATCTGACACCCTTATCCTGACAAAGGCGCAGTTGCGGCAAGAGGGTATCAGAATAAAATTAGATATTCCTCAAAGATTACCTGAAATAGTTGCAGACCCCCAACAAATACAGCAGGTATTTTTGAATGCCATAAGTAATGCACGATATGCCTTAAATCAAAAATATCCGGAGACGCATGACAACAAAATCCTCGAGGTCTTAGGCGAAGAGATGACTATAGATAATCAACAATGTGTAAAAATTACCTTCTATGATCATGGTACGGGTATACCTGCTGAGATACGAGACAAGATAATGGACCCGTTTTTTACCACAAAGCCCCGTGGCAAGGGAACAGGTTTGGGATTAAGCATTAGTCAGAGTATTATACAAGATCATCATGGTAAACTCACCATCGAGAGTATTGAAGGTGAGTTTACCAAAGTTGCAATTATTTTTCCGAATTAAGATTTTTAAAATTAGCATACGATATATTGTGCTTGTAAATATGATATGAACAATAAATGGTATCCTTAAAATTCTTAATTACATTCTCGGACAACCTGTTTAGCCTTGCACACCCCCGCTTGAATACCCGCACAGGGACAAGCACCTCTAAAGGGTTACCCTGCAATCCAACGATTCCAGGCAAGAATTTTAATAGACCCTTATTTTAATAGATTCTTAAGTAACTTGGTTATATCATATTACGATAGTTTTGATTTGATTATGGAGTAGTTTGTGTTATTATAAGGGAACTTAATCAAGTTGGCGCTTGTTCTACCACCATAGAAATGATTATGTTAGAAATATTTAAGGTATAAAAAAGTAAATACATAGTGTATAATTAGCACTAATAGTGAATAATTTTTATTTGGTTTACTGGAGAAGGAAATGGTTAATTTTAAAATTTCTATGAGAGAGATCAGACATCAAACTTACCTTCAAAGGTTTTTAGAAGGGAGGGGGATGATATGAAGGCTAAAATTCTTATTATCGATGACGAAGAAAACATCAGATTTACCTTTGAGAGTTTTCTTTCGGACGAGGGGTATGATGTAAAAACTGCCAGCAATTACCATGAGGCAATAAACTCGATCGGTACCTCTGATTTTGATTTAATTTTTGCTGATATTATCCTGGAAGGTAAAACCGGAATTGACATTCTAAAAAAAGTTAAGGAAAAAAAACTTGCATGTCCGGTTGTTATGATTACCGGGGCTCCTAATATCGAAACATCCTTAGATGCGCTGAGATTAGGCGCCTTTGACTATATTCTCAAACCGGTGCGGCAGGAAACCCTCCTGCACGTTACCGAAAAGGCATTACAGCACAAAGTATTGGTGGATGAAAAGGAACGATATCGATCAAACCTCGAGGCAATCTTTAGCAGTGTCAAAGATGCAATTGTTACCGTAGATAAGGAATTGATTGTGCTTGAGGTTAACGAAGCAACAAAAGGTATGTGCAATTTATCCCGCAACGCAATTGGAAAACCCTTCGCTTCCTTTCCGAAATATTGCAATGAAGAGTGTCTCCATGCACTTGAGAAAACCATTCAAACAAAACAACCGGTAGAAATATATCGCCTGGAGTGTAAACATGAGCTTCGTCCACACCAGGTGGTAAATGTTACGACATATCCTCTCCTGTACAATAAAAGTATATTTGCCGGGGCAGTGCTGGTAATAAGAGACGAGACGCACCTGGTAGATCTTGAGCGGGATATGAAGGAACGTCAACAGTTACATAATATCGTAGGCAAGAGTGATAAAATGCAAACGATTTATTCCCTCATAGAAAACTTATCGGATGTTCAGACAACCGTCCTCATTACGGGAGAAAGCGGAACCGGCAAGGAGTTAGTTGCTGAGGCGCTCCATTATAAAGGGGGAAGGGATAAGAAGCCCTTTGTAAGGGTAAACTGTTCAGCTTTATCGGAGAATTTGCTTGAGAGTGAGCTTTTTGGACACGTGAAAGGCGCTTTTACCGGTGCTGTCAGCAATAGAGTGGGCAGGTTTGAAAAGGCAAATGGTGGAACCATTTTTTTAGATGAAATAGGCGATATTACACCCCGTACACAACTGCAGCTCTTGAGAGTATTACAGGAAAGAGAGTTTGAAAAAGTTGGCGATTCAACTCCCATTAAAGTGGATGTTCGCGTCATTGCTGCTACGAACCAGAATCTGAAGGAAAAAATCGAGCGCGGTGAATTCCGGAAAGATCTTTACTATCGTCTCAAGGTTGTTGAAATAACCTTGCCACCATTAAGAGATCGTCGGGAGGATATACCGCTCCTGGTGAATTTCTTTTTAAATAAGTTCAATAAAAAATTAAATAAAGAGATTACCGGTATTTCTTCCGATGTTCAAAAGATATTCATGGAATATCAATGGCCTGGCAATGTCAGAGAGCTGGAGCATATCATAGAGCATGCCTTTGTCCTTTGCCATCAGGATACCATAACCGTGAATCATCTTCCGCCTGATTTAAAGGAATTTCTCGGGCAAAAAATCTCTTTCCTTGGAGATATGAAAGTTGATGAACCAAAGGCAATTCTTCAGGCGCTGAAAAAGACCTCATGGAATAAGGTCATGGCTGCGCATCTGCTCGGTATGAGCCGAAGAACTATTTATCGGAAAATCCATAATTACAAGATAAAGATGAGGGATTCATAGTATATAAAAGCTGTCTCCATCGAAAATGAGGTGTAAGAGTATCCATTCCTCAGGAAACAGGTTTTAGTAATACCGTTACTGCCAGGGCGTTATTTCTTTTCCTACGAAATTCTCTATCCAGCATGGACAGACCATTCCCTGTTTAAAGGCCTAACAGTATAAGGTTTGTCCATGCCACCTCAAAGAACAAAGATATGGGTAATGACGGGCCTGACATCGAATCGGTAAGCTGATCAAAATCTTTACCTGTCTGACATTCGAGTTTTGGATTTGCATAATCTACGATAGTCCTCCCTGTCATTCCCGAATGCCTTTATCGGGAATCCAGTGTGCAGAAGGAAAGTTCAATTTACAAAATTGAACCCGCAAGGGGTATAGGTAAATAACATTCCCCGGCTTACCTCTTTCCCATGAGTTATACCGTTTTGTGCCATGTCGCATTCTCGCAATGACACATCTTTGTGACGTGGCACGTTTTTTTAATGTATCATATGGACTATTTCATTACGTGCCAATTAATTCGATTAAATTTCAATTATACCAGCAATAAAGTAGCTCTTTGGACAAAAACGACTCAAGGAGTGTTACTGATCTCGTATGAGAGTCTGAGGAGAGAGAATGTTTTCCATGTATAATTTTCAAAATAAAAGAATTTACAGGCATCTCACAATAAAAATTTAATTATTCTTTGCTCCTTATATACCATTGGCACAATTTTTTCTATATAAGCTGTGTAGAAAAATTAAAAGTATCTTTTGAAGAGTATATAGTTTGTTTTAATCTTAGGGAGGATTGATGAAGGCAAAAATTCTTGTAATCGATGACGAAGAAAGTATCCGTTTTACCTTTGAAAGATTCCTTCAGGATGAGGGATATGAGGTAATTGCTGTCAAAGATTATAATGAAGCTTTACGAAAGGTCTTGGATTCAAATTTTGATTTAATATTTGCAGATGTTATCCTGGAGAACAATACAGGGATTGATTTCCTGAGAGAAATCAGAAAGAAAAGTTTTAATTCTCCGGTTGTTATGATAACGGGAAGCCCCAATATCGAGACTGCATCCGATGCCCTCAGATTGGGCGCTTTTGATTATATTCCAAAGCCTGTGCGCCAGGAAACCTTGTTGCGCATTACCAAAATAGCATTGCAGCACAAGGAGTTAGTCGATGAAAAGGAGAAGTACCGGTCAAATTTAGAGGCCATTTTCAGTAGCGTCAAAGACGCAATTATTACGGTAGATAAGGAACTGCTTGTACTTGAAATTAATGAAGCGGCAAAAGGCATTTGTAATTTATCACGGGATGCTATCGGTCAGCCGTTAGGCTCCATATCAAAATTCTGCAACGGACAGTGTCTCAATGCGCTTGAGGAAACGATTAAGGAAAAACAGCCGGTAGAAATATATCGTTTAGAATGCAAACATAAATTCCATTCGCAACAGGTTGTGAACGTTACCACCTATCCGCTCCTGGATAATAAAGGCGTATTTTCCGGGGCAATATTAGTGGTGCGGGATGAGACACATCTGGCAGATCTTGAGCGGGATATGAAAGAGCGTCAGCAATTTCATAATATCATAGGAAAAAGTGAAAAGATGCAGTTGATTTACTCTCTGATGGAAAACCTGGCAGATGTGCAAACAACAGTTCTGGTTACCGGAGAAAGTGGAACAGGCAAGGAGTTGGTTGCTGAGGCGCTCCATTATAAAGGCGAGCGTAATAATAAGCCTTTTGTTAAGGTAAACTGCTCGGCTTTATCAGAGAATTTGCTTGAGAGTGAGCTTTTTGGACACGTGAAAGGCGCTTTTACCGGCGCTGTTCAGGATAGAATCGGCAGGTTTCAAAAGGCAAATAGCGGAACTATCTTTTTAGATGAGATAGGAGACATATCACCCCGGATGCAATTACAGCTCTTAAGGGTATTGCAGGAAAGGGAATTTGAGAGGGTTGGAGACTCGACGCCTATCCGTGTGGATGTCCGGGTTGTTGCTGCTACCAATCAAAATTTAAAGGAAAAAATACGGCGCGGTGAGTTCCGTGAGGATCTGTATTACCGTCTGAAGGTAGTAGAAGTGAATTTACCACCATTAAGAGACCGGAGGGAGGATATACCACTCCTGGTTAATCATTTCTTAAATAAGTTCAATAAGAAGTTAACGAAGGAAATTGTAGCAGTTTCTTCCGATGTTCAAAAGATATTCATGGAATATCAATGGCCTGGTAATATCAGGGAACTGGAGCATACCCTTGAACATGCGTTTATTCTTTGTCGCCAAAAGACCATTACCGTTAATCACTTACCAAGTGCGTTTAAGGATTTTGTTGGAACAAAGACATCCTTTCTGGAAGATATGAAGATTGATGAGCCTCAGGCCATCCTTCAGGCATTGAAAAAAGCATCATGGAATAAAGCAATGGCAGCCCGCTTATTGGGAATGAGCCGACGTACCATATACCGAAAAATTCATGATTACAAAATAAAAATACAGGACTTATAACCATTCCTTAGCCTATATCTTCCTCACGTATATGTGTCATGTCACAGTATGTGACAAGACACTTCTGTACCATGTCACACCTCATGTTGTTAAATATGTACGATAATCTGATCTTGAAAGTGTCTGTAGATAGTTTTATCTATTTATTACAAAATGAGATAAGAACAGTCTATTCCGGTGATATATAATGAATTCATGACGAAATTCATCGTGTAGGTTAAGAGTCAATTCTGGCTAAATGTTGTGCCATCTTACCCATGATTCAGGGTTATCGATCATGTTGGAAAAATCATACTTATGTAACCTTATGATTTAGTATCTTGTAGCACAAAAGGTATGGAAGGCCTGTCCCTACAGTACAGTAAATGAAATTTCATAAGGTTATATATTAGTTGGATTTATGTACATACCATATTGAAATTCTGTCAAAATCTAGTGCTTTAAATTAACGATGTAAAGCCTTTTTCTTTTCTCTATTTCCTCTTTGCGTTTGTACATTAATGGCCTGTTTTTTGCTTAAAACTACGAGAAGTAAGCTGCGTTTTAATAAAAACTTAAGAACATGTATAGGAATTTCAAATTTAGCCACGAATGTTCACGAATAGACACGAATATTATGAAAATAAAAGATTTGTGCTCATTTCGTGTTCATTCGTGGCCTAAAAGAGTGTCCGAATGCCTAATTTAACGTATAGGAATTTCAATATGTGTTGTAGGGTCGAAGCATTTGTCGTTATTGGCCTAAAATACTATGTATACGTTGAACGGCAAATGCTTCGCCCCCTACGCTTGGCCGCAAAATAAAAGTCGCCAAAGACCTAATTTAATGCATAGGAAATTCAAACAAAGAGTTCCTCCCCCTTGAGGGGGGAGGTTAGGTGGGGGTGAAGGAAAAGGACAACCACCCTCCCCTGGCCCCTCCCATCAAGGGAGGGGAAAAGGTCGCCGAAGGTCTAGTTTATTTGTTATTAAGCGTATGATACTGGTAGATTATCAAAGTTCCGGTAAGAAAAATACCTTTATTGTCCTGTTTTGTATATTGGAGATTTCAGATTGGAGATATCAAAATTTATTTATACATTGACTGAAAATGAACAGGCAAGGCTATTGCTCGCTGGCTTGAATGACCTTGCGTATATCTATGATACAGAGGGAAATATTGTATTTGTAAACAAAGTATTTGAGAAGCTGACAGGACATAAAGCGGAAGAATTCTTTGGAAAACCATTCACGTCCCTTTTTGAAGAAGATGATATAAAAAAGGCACTGGATACTTATACAAGAACGCTTCAGGGGGAGAGCCCACACTATGAAATCTATTTTAGAAATACAAAAGTATTCTGTGAGTATAAAAATTCTCTTTTGACAGATGAGAGGGGAAATATAATTGGAGTTGCTGGTATTGCCAGAGATATTACCCTTCGTAAGGAACGCGAAGAAGAGTTGAAAGCACTTAACAAATCTTTAGAAAAACGGGTAGTTGAACATTCAACAAAACTTATGAAGATAAATGAAGAATTAACAGAAGAAATGAACGATCACAAACGGATAGAGGCGGAATTCAAACAAGATATTGAGAAGTTACAGAGGTCTTTAAGGATAATTATTCATATCCTTGCCTCTGCGATTGAGTCGAAAGACATCTTTGCGGTTGATCACCAAAAACGTGTAACCCGGCTTGCCCGATGTATAGCAGAAGAGATGGGTCTTTTAAAGGACAGGGTTGATAGTATCTGTTTGGCAGCCGCTCTCCATGATATAGGAAAAGTGTCTGTGCCGGCAGAGATCCTTGGAAAAGTTGAGCAGCTTACCGAGAGCGAGTTGAATGTGCTTAAGGCTCATTCGAGGGTAGGCTATGATATAGTAAGAGAAATAGAATTTCCTTCCCCTGTTGCTCAAATTGTGCTTCAGCATCATGAAAGAATTGATGGTTCCGGATATCCTATGCGTCTGACAAGTAAAGATATACTTTTGGAAGCCAAGATTTTAAGTGTGGCCGATGTTGTAGAGGCGATATCCTTTCCTCGTCCTTATCGGTCAACCTTTGGTCTGGATAATGCGCTGGAGGAGATCTCCCGAAACAAGGGCATTCTTTACGATTTTAATGTGGTGAACGCCTGTCTGACTGTTTTTCATGAAAAAGGATTTACCTTTGAACAGGAATTATACTCAAATGTAAAACTTCTCGACGATGTTTTATTGAGGAGATAATTTTGTTGTCTAATAGCGGGACACAGATTAACACAGATAAGTACAAAATGTAGCGAAAGTTGATCTTGGGTTGTATGCAAATGTAGGGAACATACGGAACCTTAAACATGTCATTGCGAGGGGTATTTCCCGAAGCAATCTCTTTTGAAATGTCTAAAGGATTACTTCGGACAATACCCCTCGCAATGACACAGCCCCATGCAGTTGAACCGATACAAACCGTATTATCATGAATTCTATTGACAGTGTACCGGGCGGATCAGAACGTTCGGTATCGTCGTATTTTGTAACACAAGTTTAAAGTCTGGAGTACCTTCGAAAGAGGATAATAGTACATGAGAACCAATAAATTCTTTGTATGTCCAAACTGTGGTAATATCAAAAAATTTAAAGTATTTACGAGTAATTTTCAAATAGTTACACAATCCCCGGAATTAGGAATACGCATGAATGAAAGCGGTGTTTTGCCTAATTTGCGGCAGGCGGATAATTATATTGAGTGTCAACTGTGTTTTAAAAAATCAGAATACGACGCAGCAGTAAACCTTGGTGAGAAATATATCAAAGACATATCAAATCAGTCCAGGGAATTAAGGCGGTATACTGAGATGTAAAAAGTAGCTAATTTGGCAAAGCAAAATGTATGCTATACATACAGTGCTGTATGATTTAAAAACAGATAAATATGCATATAAAGATTTTATTTTAGAATACTTATGATAATTTATAAGTAAAACAGTATGAATAACATACAGGCAGTACAAGTGAAAATTTCTCTTTATGGAAAAGGGATACTACAATAAACTAAATATATGTAGTGTAATAAGTTATATTTTAAATAGTTATATATTATTCTTATAAAAATTTTCACATAAGGCATTTCCTGGCAAGTACATTGCTAATGATGGGATGGCAATGTTATACAGCATTAAAAATAATTTTGCATGATATCTTGTGTTTGGTGTCTGTTTGAAGAAATATACAAGATTAATGAAAGATGCAATGAAACTGCTTGAGAACTATAAAAAAATAAGAGTTGTGAATAAAGTGTTAAATATAGCGCCAAATCATATGAAGATGAAAGTAAATCATTATGCCCTTGTTGAAACATTTGTAGATGCTATTATATCGGCAAATCAGGAAGGGTGTATTGTTTATTGTAACCCTGCAGCAAAAAAGATGTTTGGATATCAGGAAGAGATCATTGGTTGCGATATTACTATCCTTATGCCTGAACGATATCGGCTAAAATATCAAATAGGTATGACGAAGTACATAAATACAGGGCTAACAAGGATTATGGGACAAACCATAGAGTTAGTTGGTTTAAAGAAGGATGGTATTGAATTTCCCATAGAGTTATCTGTATCGGCATGCATGGTTGATAATCGATATTTTTTTACCGGTATTATCCGGGATATTACTGAAAGAAAGTGTACGGAGTTTAAACTCCTCGAGTCTAATAGGAAATTACAAGAACTTTCTATTAAGGATAGTTTAACGAATTTATATAATCGGCGTCATACTTTTCATGTAATGGAAATTGAATTCAACAGGGCAAAAAGATATCAAAAATCTCTCTCATGTTTAATGATCGATATAGATTATTTTAAAAATATCAATGATCTCTATGGTCATCCCTTTGGAGATAAAGTACTCGTACATTTTTCCTCCTTTTTACTCAATATGATACGCTCTACCGATATAGTTTCCCGATATGGAGGTGAGGAGTTTCTTGTTATTCTTCCCGATGTAGATATAAAGGGTGCTATGGACTTTGCTGAAAGATTACGGGAGGCCGTGTCTAAACATACTATAGAGGATAAAGAAAGGAATATAAATGCAGCATTGAGCATCAGTGTTGGAGTCAGCTCTTTTACAGATAGTACACTTAATAAAGAAGAAATAATAAGCCAGGCAGATAAAGCCCTTTACGAGGCCAAGCGATCGGGAAGAAATAGAGTTTGCTGTATTCAAACTTGTAAGACTGTTTAAAAAGAATAACGGTATCCGTATCTTCAAAACACTAAGGGGAGCACAAAACGTGGAGGCGCAAGATTGTGCGTCTCTCCAGAGGAATGAACTCCATATGCATCAAGCTAACATGAGGAAACGGTGAAGAATAACAAACCATCCATAATCCCCCTTTAGAAAAAGGGGAAATCTCTCGTTCCCCCCTTTTCTAGCTTATCATTTACCCACATCTTTCTCTTTCGTACACCCTATATTCCATAAGAAGTAAGCGATAAGTGGGCAGATATTCTCGTTCCAAAGGAAGAACAGGGTGGCACTGACAAACTCTGTTTGTCAGTGTGGTGTATTCCCTATCTACGGATGTATTCAAACAACACGGACAAAAGATCCCCGTGTTCAAGACATACGGGGACATGGTTTGTCCGTGCCATCCTGTTTCGTCTTATCGCACTACTCAAACTTACCTCTTTTTTGACTTGTGGGTAAAGATAAGTTTTTAAAGGGGAGGTTAGGGGCATATGCATCAAGCTAACATGTGGAAACGGTGAAGAATAACAAATCACCCATAATCCCCCTTGGTCCCCCTTTAGAAAAGGGGGAAATGCATAATCTCCCTTAGTCTCCCTTTAGAAAATGGGGAAAAGTTTGATATGTTTGATCAGACAAACTTTTCTCAAGAGGAAATCTTTCCTCCTTTCCCCTCTTTTTTAAAGGGGGGTTAGGGGGGATTAGAGGGGTGCATGAACACATATTACTCTTTTTCCAGGGAAATACTTTTTTTTCAGGGATAGCAAACCTAAAAGTTTTTCCTATACAATTGAATTTCCTAAACATTTGTCATTCCCGAATGTCTGTATCGGGAATCCAGACTCCATTCCCGTTTTTCTTCCGCTTTTCTTCCTCATGCCGGGATTTCCAAGATCAGATTATCGTTCGAATATCAGGTTCCATAATAATAATGCAAGCCTGAAGAGCTGCATGATTATAGAGAATGCACTACGGGAGGATTTTAAGCAGTTGAAATTGTCATTGACATTAATTTTGTAAACTTGTAAAATGCCGTTTTCTCAGTAACAGATACTTGTATGATAAGTAGTTACAATAATTCCCATTATTGCATGGAATACGTATGTACATTGGCATTGATATAATAGAAATAAAACGTATTGAAAGGTTATTTTCTTCTAATGAGGGTTTTTTGAGGAAAATTTATACGGAAAAAGAAGTAGAATACTGTAATCAAAAAAAGAATAAATATCAGCATTTTGCAGCACGCTTTGCTACCAAAGAGGCTGTATTCAAGGCATTAGGGACAGGCTGGATAGGCGCTATGAAATGGACAGACATTGAGTTGTTGAACGACGAAATGGGAAAACCGTATTTGAACCTTTATGGAAGTGTAAAAGAACTGGCAAACAAAAAGAATATTAACAATATTTCTGTATCAGTATCCCATTGCCGGGATTATGCTATTGCTCAGGTATTATTAGTGCCGGGGAGTATGTGAAAATCTCAAACAGGGAGAAGTATAAAGGGTATCGGTGTGATTTTTATAGATAAGTTTTGACAATACCTACTAACACCAGAGGGAACTTTCATGAAAAAACTCGTACTGATTAATCCTCATCCGGTTGGAAATGTTGGGGAAGAAAATGTTTCTGTGCTAAATCAGATGCCGGTGAATCTCGGTTATCTTAAGAGGTTGACGCCGCAGCATTGGCAGGTTGATATTATTGATGAGACCCAGGAGCTTGCTATTGATAGCGCAGGGAATATTACTTTCAGTGGGGCAGATCTGGTGGGTATTACATCGGTAAGTTATCAGGCTCATCGCGCCTACCAAATAGCTACTGCCTGCAAAAAAAAAGGCATACCTGTCATTATGGGTGGAATTCATGCTACGAGCTATCCGGAAGAGGTTGCAAAATATGTAGATTGTGTTGTTACCAGAGAGGCTATAACAACCTGGGAAAAGATACTGGCTGATTTTGAAAATGGTGTTCTTCAAAAGAGATACGATGGTGATCTGACACCCATGGAGCTTTATCGTGATCTGAGGTCCGATAGGGAATATTTGAAGAATAAATACAAATATAGATATTCAGGCATCATAACGACGGCCGGATGTCCGTTTAGTTGCGAGTTTTGTTCTGTCCCTCAGTTTCAGGGTAAAAAATATCGGGAAAGGCCTATTGAAGATGTCCTGGATGAATTAGAATCCATTAAGGGTCAATATCGTGGCCTGATATTAACGGATGAAAACTTTTATGGCCATAGTAAAAAATCCAACGAGCGTGTTCGTGCACTTTTCAAGGGTATGGTGGAAAGAGGTATTTATCAAAATTGGTTTGGTTTTACCTCTCTTAATATTTACTCGGATGATGAAACCCTTGAATATATGGTCAAGAGCGGATGCGTTGGGGTGCTTATCGGAATTGAATCTATCAACGAAGAAGCCCTGAAAACCATGAATAAAAATGTGAATTTGCGTATCTCAATAGAGAAGTACTTCGAGGCAATTGCTAACATCCGTAAACATGGTCTTGCTGTATGGGGGACTATGGTTTTCGGAAACGATGCCGATACGCCTGAGACATTTAAGCAAGTTGCTGATTTTGTTTTAGATTCTCATGTAGATGTTATGACGTGCGGTATTTTATGCCCATTTATTAACACACCGCTTTATCATAGGTTAAAAAGTGATAATAGACTTTTTCGGACAAATTTTCCTGAGGATTGGAAGTACTATACATCTCATCACCTTACCTATATCCTCAAGAATATGTCTCTCCAGGAGCTTATTGATGGCTTTCAGTATCTCTATGATAAAATTTATGCTACGGAGGTGTTACGACAAAGATTCCAGAATGCTAAGGACGTGTTGAGCAAGAATATGAATGCCGCTATGTTTGCATTCAGGGTCAATTTAGATTGGCAGAACGTGTATCAACACTTGATCCAAAATTTAAAAGAATTGCAGGCATCGGGATTTTACGATGAGGTCCTGAAGCTCTATAATGAATCGGAAAGACAAGGGAAAAAGACATCATTGACGCCAATTGAGGTCCCATCATAAAACCTGTCAATGATGGAAGCTTATTCTCATGGTCTTTTTACGTTATATTAACAATTAACAGGTCAACGTATCCACGGGAGATGGGTGAATACGTTGACCTCTGTTGTTTTACCAGTTAGAATAGATACATCAGCAGCGTTCATAATTATAGAAAATAGCGCACGGACAAGAATGGAGCATAGGTTATGCCATCTACAAAGGATAGGGTTGATAATCTCGAGAGGGTACTTGAAGAATATATTAAAAATATCGGCAATGCTCAGATGCAGACCGAAAGAGAAATTCGGGAATTCAAGGGAGAGGTGAAAGAGTTTAAAGATGAGATGAAGGAGTTTAAAGATGAAATGAAGGAATTCAAAGACGAGATGAAGGAATTTAAGGATGAAATGAGGGAAGATAGGAGAAATATGAACAAAAAGTGGGGTGAAATTGCCAATAAAATGGGGACGGTGGTAGAAGATATCGTAGCGCCCAATATCCCACGGATTGCACAAGAATACTTTCAATGCGAAGATGCGGAATTTTTTGGGTTAAGGGTAACGAAAAGAAATTCAAAGGATAAATCAAGAAGCAGGGAGTTTGATATAATCGCTGTATACGATGATAAGATACTTATAAACGAAACTAAATCTTCACCAAGTATTGATTACATCAACGAATTTACCGAGGTACTGAAAGAGGTTTACGATTACTTTCCCGAGTATAAAGGAAAAAGAATAATTCCTATATTTTCTTCCCTTTATATTCCGGAAAATGTGGTAACGTATCTTACCAAAGTGAAAATTTACGCCATGGCTATGAAGGATGATGGTATGGAGTTATTGAATCCCCATATTTGATATAACGGGCAATCTCCTTTTGATAGATACGCATCAATTTTAAAAATATTCAAATGAGGTATTGTTTCTGATTACTGAAAAAAATAAGTCAAAAGTGGTAATTACCGGATTAGGACTGGTTACCCCTGTTGGGATAGGTGTTCAAAAAAGTTGGGAATCCTTTATCCATGGCTGCGATGGAGCTAATGAGATGAAGTCGTTCGATACCTCCCAGTACAAGGTTCACCGTTCTTGTGAGGTAAAGGATTTTCATCTGGATGTTGAATTAGAGAATCAAATAAAGGAAAACACCATCCATAAATATGTTTATTATGCAGCCCGGGAGGCATTACAGGAAAGCGGTTTGTCGCATGATAAGAGCAGCTTCAATAAGGAACGTTTTGGTATTGCTATGGGAACCTTAGCTGCTGAATTAACACCTCATGAAAGACTTTTACGATTACATACCTCAAAAAAAGATAACGGTTTTGATAAGATTGTTGCTGCTGTTTATCCTCCGAATTCTATTACGAATATCCTCGCTCAATATTTTCACTTTGAGGGGCCTACCATGGTCTCGCTGAATGCCTGTTCTTCAGGTAATCATGCCATTGCCTGGGCTTACGACCTTCTTATAGAGAATAAGGTAGATGTTGTAATGGTTGGCGGAGGGGATATGATCCCTCAAACGGAATTTACTCATTTCCATAATCTCAAAGCGCTTGCTCCTGAGCATTGTCAGCCCTTTGATAAAAACAGGCAAGGACTTATGATCGGAGAAGGAGCCGGTATCTTGATCATGGAACGTTATGAATTTGCCAGGAAAAGGGGGGCGGTTATTATTGCTGAAATGGCGGGTTATGGATTAAGCTGTGATGGATTCCATATGACAGCGCCTCATCCGGAGGGTGAAGGTGCTGTAAAATGTATGGGTGATGCGCTAAAAATGGCAAGGCTTTCTCCGTCTGATATCGGCTATATCAATGCACATGGTACGGGTACGCCACATAATGATAAGGCGGAGACTATTGCTATAAAGCACTTGTTCAGGGATCATGCTTATAACATTCCCTGCAGTTCCACAAAATCCATGATAGGTCATCTTATGGGTGCAGCGAGTGCTGTAGAATCTGTTATATGCTGCCTTGCATTACGATACGGAATATTGCCTCCAACAATTCATTACCATACACCTGATCCGGAGTGTGACCTTGATTATATACCTAACAGGGCGCGGGAGTTAACCGTTAAGCATGTTTTAAATAACTCATTTGCCTTTGGTGGTAATAATGCTACCACGATATTCAGTAAAATAGAATAGTCTTCACATACTTATGAAACGAAGGGTCGTAGTTACAGGAATAGGGATTGTATCACCTCTTGGATTTACCAAAGATGATTTTTGGAATAACCTCGTAGAGGGAAAATTGGGCATTGCGCCAATGACATCTCTTGATCTCTCACCATATACATGCAAGCTTGGCGGAGAGGTTAGAGACCTTCGTCCCGAAATCTATCTTGGCAATAAAGGTTTGAAGTACTTGCATAAAGGCACAAGGTTCTTAGGATCGGCCACGAAGATGGCGCTTGATGATGCAAAGTTACCGCAGGATAGTTCTTTATCGGATCAAATGGGTGTGGTTGTTGGATCGTCTTTAGGCAATTTTTCTGAAACAACAGATTATTTCTATGAGATTATCAGAAATAATCCTTCAGAATTATCGCCGATGGTCAGCTATGATGTTGCATTAAATTCTTCAATTAACTACGTTTCTGTTACCTTTAAGATAAAGGGACTTGCACGGACTATATCAGCAGGTTTCACATCAAGCGCGGATGCGATAGGGAATGCATATGGTATAATTCAGCGAGATATGGCCAAAGTTATTATTGCGGGCGGGGTCGAGCAGATTTCTATCGATCTGTATCTCATATTTTATCTGCGAGGTCTCTTATCAGGTCTCGATGGCACAAAGGAGGCTGGTTTACCCTTCGATAATAAAAGGAATGGTTTTGTAATGTCTGAAGGCAGTTATGTGGTTATTCTCGAAGAGCTTCAGCATGCTCTGGACAGGGGAGCGCCTATCTACGCAGAAGTAAGAGGCTTTGGAAATACCTTTGTAGGTGGTAAAAATTATTCGAAAGAGGAAAGGGCGCGCCGTGTTGAAAGGGCTATGTACAGCGCCTTGGAGGAAGCAGATATTCAGAAAGAAACTATTGATCTTATCAGCGCAAATGCAAATGGATGCAAGATGCAGGATGCTATTGAAGCACAGGCAATCCAATCCTTTTATGGCTCAAAGGGCAATGATATTCCTGTCTCGGCAATAAAATCGAATATGGGTGAATCTTATGGCGCCGCAGGTGCTGCTCAGTTTATTTCTACTGTCATGTCTATACATACCGGCACAATACCTCACATCATCAATCACAACGAAAAAGACCCGAAAGTTAATCTAAATCTTATCCTGCAGAATCCCGTCAGGAAAGAAATTCAAAATGCACTGGTAAACACCATGGATTACGATGGAAATAATTCATGTTTGGTGATAAGTAAATTATGAGCAAACTGTTTGAAGAAATACCTGTCGGTCAGATGACAGTAAAAAACAGGATAATCATGTCTGCTATGGATTTGGGATTTACTTCTGACGGTACAGTGAATGACCGGATTGTTCGTTTTTATGAGGATCGTGCCAAAGGCGGTGTTGGCCTCATTGTTGTAGGTGGTTGTTATCCGGAAATGAATGGTAAGGTTTGGAAGAGTATTATTGGATTAGACAAGGATGAGCTTATTCCGGGATTACGAAGATTAACCGATACTGTTCATGCCTATCAGGTGCGTATCGCCGCTCAGTTGCTTCACGGTGGCCGCAGCGCCTCATCCTTCTTTACAAAAATGCAGCCTGTTTCTCCCTCTCCCCTGGTGCACAGAAGTATCAAACAGGAACCGCATGCCCTGACAGTCTCAGAGATTAAAACAGTTATCGGTAATTATGTCAGCGCAACCGTAAGGGCAAAGAAGGCCGGCTTTGATGCCGTGGAGCTTCACGGTGGTATGGGATACCTCATTAATCAATTCCTTTCAAAGGCTACCAATAAGCGTGATGATGGGTATGGTGGAAGTCTTGAAAACAGGGTTCGTTTTGCCAGGGAAATAATAATCGCCATAAAAGAAGCCGTTGGGAAGGACTACCCTATCATCTTTCGGATGTCAGGAGATGATCTTGTTGCGGAGGGACTCAAAATAGATGAGAGTCTGGAAATTGCCCGGATGTTAGAGCAATCAGGCGCTGATGCCTTTAACGTATCTCCTGGCTGGCATGAGAGCAGAACGCCTATCCTATCAATGATTATTCCACGGATGGCTTATACCTTTCTTTCACAAAGAATCAAATCATGCGTAAAAGTTCCGGTAATTGCCTCAGTCAGAATAAACGATCTTACCCTGGCCGAAGAGGTCTTAGACAATGAGCAGGCAGACATGGTATCCCTTGGCAGACCACTCATCGTAGACCCTGATCTGCCGAATAAATATAAAAACGGGCAATTTGATGATATCAGAACATGCATTGCCTGTAATCAGGGTTGCTTTGATTCTTTGCTGAATTTTAAATCCGTTTCCTGTACGTATAATGCAATGGCAGGGCATGAAGGTGAGTATAAAATAATTCCATCAAGCAAACCGAAAAAGGTGGTGGTCATAGGCGGGGGACCTGCCGGTATGGAAGCTGCCCGTGTTTTGGCATTACGGGGACACAGGGTTACCTTGTATGAGAGGAAAAAACATCTGGGCGGTCAATTACGGTATGCCTTTATTCCTCCGGGACGTGAAGAAATACAAAATATTATTACCTACCTGGAAAAACAGATTTTCAGGCTTAAGGTACATATAAAAACCGGAAAAGAGGCTGATTTACAAATGTTACAGGAGGAACAACCCGATGCCATAGTTGTAGCCACAGGTGGATATCCTGTCATGCCTGATCTTCCCGGTATAAAAGGGAAACAGGTGTATACAGCAAGTACTATACTGGAGGGAAAAGTTTTATCGGGAAAGGACGTGGTCATACTTGGCGGTGGAACTGTAGGATGTGAGGTGGCGCTGCACATAGCCAAACAGGGAACAATGAGGCCTGATGTGGCTTGTTTTCTGCTAAAACACAAGGTGCTCAGCGACAGGGATGTCATTGAATACACTACCAGGGGAAGTAAGGATATCACCATTCTGGAAATGAAAAAGAAAATAGGTGGCGGATTTGGTATTTCCACACGATGGGTTATTCTCAATGAGTTAAAAGACGCTGGGGTAAAAGAAATAACAGAAGTGCGGGTGAAGGAAATAATAAATAATGGCGAAAATGGCAGAAAAACGGAAGGCGTCGTTTATGAAAAGGGCGGAAAAGATTATTTTATCAGGGCCGATACCGTTATTATTGCTGTCGGGTACAGTCCTTATAACGCTATGCAAAAGCAGATAGAAGGAAAGTTTCCGGAGATATATTGTATTGGTGATTGCGTTAAGGTTCGCACTGCATTAGAAGCTATTCACGAAGGTTTTGAAGTTGCCTTAAAGATATAACACGTTTTTACCCCGGATAGACACAGACAAGCATAGATAACAATAAAGGTTTTGACAATGAAAGATATCCGCATGAATCGTGGTGATAACTCCGGTTATGATCACATTGAATCCGAAGAAATCAGGGCTCATAATGGTAAGGCCATCGGTATTATTTATCTGAAAAAACCTCCACGAAACTCTATAGGCTCATGGCTTCTGGATGCCCTCTATGATAAGATGGATCAGTATGAGGGTGATGAAAGAGTGGGCGCTATTATTATTGCCAGTAAACTAAGGGGCGTCTTTAGTGACGGCGCTGACCGTGATGAGCTCTTTGGCACCTGGATATCGGGTCTTGTAGCTGATAAGAACTATGAACGGTTTCATCGCGCTCATGAGATGTTTGTGGAGATTGAAAATTGTAAAAAGCCTGTTATTGCTGCCATAAACGGAGTTACGATCGGCGCTGGTTTAGAGCTTGCTATGCTGTGTGACCTGCGTATTGCGTCTGAACTTTCCTTTTTCAGCCTGCCAGAGGCAAAACCTGAACTGAGTATTATTCCCGGTCTTGGAGGTACACAGCGTTTGCCCCGTTATATCGGTATGGCGCGTGCTAAGGAGATGCTGTTTTTAGGAAAGATGATCCGTGCTGAGACCGCTTTGGAATGGGGTCTCGTTAATCAAATTTCACCTCATAAAGAGGTTATAAACCATGCCATAGTTTTGGCAGAAACGTTGTTAGAACGAGATGCAAGGGCGCTCAAAGAGATGAAGAAATGTATCAATTTTGCGGGAGAGAACGATATCCTGAAAGGTATCGAATATGAGGTGGGTCTCTTTGCAGAGATGATGCGATTAAAATTTTCGAATAAGGGTAAATAAGGCATATTTTTGAAAGCGCTTCCCATGTTTTTTACCTTATAGAGAAACGAACTAATCAAAAGGAGGTAATTATGGAGTTCAAGGATACCGTAGCAATTGTTACGGGTGGTACCCGGGGTATAGGCAAGTCAATCGCATTAGAACTGGCAAAAAACGGCTGCAACATAGCCTTTAACTACAATAAAAATACCGATGCTGCCCATCTTCTGGTAAAGGAAATTGAATCGATGGGTGCAAAGGCCATTTCTTTCCAGGTAAATGCAGCCAGTTTTGAAGGCGCTAAGAATATGGTAAAAGAAGTGAAGGATAGATTTGGAAAGATTGATTTCCTGGTAAATAATGCCGGTATTACCCGTGATAAACTCCTCGCTTTAATGGCAGAGAATGATTGGGATGATGTTATCAATACCAATCTCAAAAGTGTTTATAATTTTTCTAAATCGGTGATTACCCAGATGATCAAGCAAAAATCAGGTAGCATCCTGAATATAACCTCAGTAAGTGGAATAACGGGAATAGCAGGTCAGGTAAACTATTCTTCCTCCAAGGCTGGTATGATAGGATTTACCAAGGCCCTTGCCAAAGAGGTGGGGAAGGCAAATATTACGGTAAATGCGATAGCCTGCGGCTTTATTGAAACAGACATGACGGCAGTTTTGCCTCAGGAATATAAGGATAAAATGATTGAGATGATTCCGGTAAGAAGATTTGGCACACCTGATGATGTTGCCAAAGCGGCGATTTTCCTGTTATCAGACCATGCTAAATACATTACTGGTCATGTAATTAGCGTCGATGGCGGTTTAGCAATGTAGAAAGAGAATGGGAGTCCTGATTCCTGCAGGAAACGTTACCGCACCGTTGCAACTATTGTAAATTGAAAGGTAAAGACTATGCTATTTTTATTAAAAGTTGAAATAAAGCAGATGCCCCCTTTGCCGGTAAAAGACTTTTTGGAATATGTTATAAAAGAATGGGAATATTTTTCACGATTTCAAAGGCGTGGTAAGATTATAGCGGGTGGGAAATTAGCTGGTAAGAGGGGGGCTGCGGCTATAATCGATGCTGAATCCAATGAAGAGATGGAAGATATCGTCTCAAAATTACCGCTCTTTCCGTTCTTTACCGATATAGAAATCACGCCTCTTGTGCCTATGGAGAAGGCGCTTCTGGATACCAAGAGGATTCATTCGCTGATGAAGTAGCGGCGTTAATGTTGAGGGTGGTCCGTATGATGGAAAATTCCAAATAACTTTTTGATGGTTTCTACGTATCGATATCCACCTCCGTTTTTCGCCTCTTGTTTTGCTACCTTTGCCGGGTGGTGAAGGAGTTTGTTAATGGTACGTTCAATAGCATAAACAACTTGTTCCCATTCTCCATCTTGCATGTTTTTCAGTTTTGGTTTTAAACGATTTAACTCTTCCCTGCCGATTGCATGGAAATGATTCCGCAACAGGGTTATTGCAGGTTCTATCTTTATTTCCTCCAGCTTTGCCATAAAATGTTCTACTTCCTCTTCAATAATACTACGGCATTTTTCTATCTCTCTGGTTCGCTCATCGATGTTTTGGCTTACGACAGATTGTAAATCATCAATGTTGTAGAGATATACATTGTCAATTTTGGCAACATCAGGTTCAATGTCCCTTGGAACAGCGATATCTATGAGGAATATAGGATTTCCCCTCCGGTGTTTGATGGCCTCTTTTATCTGCTGGGCATGAATCACATAGTGAGGAGCGGAGGTGGAGCTGATAATAATATCAGCCTTTGCGAGATATTCTCCCAGTAATTCATATTTAATGGCCTGGCCATGATATGTGTGAGCAAGTTCCTGTGCACGTTCAAATGTGCGGTTTGCAACCACGAATGTACGCGCTCCTTCTTCATACAGATGCTTTATGAGGAGTTCGCACATTTCACCGGCGCCTACCACGAGAACCATTTTTCCGGTAAAATCCTGAAATATTTTCTCGGCAAATTCTACTGCTACAGAACTTATAGAGACCTTTCTCTTTCCAATGGAAGTTTTCGTATGCACGATTTTAGCGACATTGAGCGCCTGCTGAAATAGCTGATTAAGAACCTTTCCCGTGGATTCCTGCAAAGACGCTATGGTGTAGGCTTCTTTAACCTGCGACAGGATTTGTGATTCTCCTAATACCATAGAATCAAGGCTGGTAGTGACAAAGAAAAGATGATTAACCGCCCGGTCATCCTTGTTATGGTACATATAAGGGGAAAAAACAGGTAACTCAACCTTGTGGAAATCAGCAAGGAATGAAAGGACATCCTCTGCCTGAATAGCGCCATCCAGAGAGGATACATATATTTCAACACGGTTACAGGTCGATAAGATAACAGCTTCTGCCTTTTGATATTTTTGGAGAAAATAAGATAAAGCAGTGGGAATATTATTAGCATTAAAAGCAAGTTTTTCTCTAACCTCTACAGGGGCTGATTTATGGTTCAACCCTACAACTAAAATACTCATGTCCAATCCTTAGTCAAATAGAAACGATATAGAATTTCGGTTGCAGCCTAATTTTTTATTGAATATGTAAAATCTTTGTATGAGATTGTTCGTTGACATTCTGAAAGGCATGTTTGGATCCCATAAAGAAGGTACCGATAAAGGTAAAAAGCACAAGGCAAAAACCTGCAATAGTCAAACATGCGATCTTTGTGCCATGAAAAGATGCGACAAGGCGCATATGCAACAGCGCTGCGTATATGAGCCAGGTTGCCAAACCAAGAATAACCTTGTAATCCAAATACCACATCTCGCCTAAAATATTTTGTGTTTTTACCCAAAAAGTACCGAATACAAGTCCTAAGGTAAGGAGAGGAAAGCCAAAAGAAATTGTTTTCCACATAAGCTTGTCAATTCCTTCCAATGAGGGCAATCTATTAAAAAGAGGGCCAAATAGCTTATGTTTTAATTGTCTTTGCTGCGTTAAATACATGATACTCAGGCTAAAGGATATGGTAAAGGCGGCGTATCCTACAAATATGGGGATAATATGCGCTATAAGCCAAAAGTTCTGAAGATGTACGGTAATGAGCAGATTTCCCCCATCAAATGTAAGCGCCCATAGTGAAAGCGCTGTAACAACAGGCATTAAAAAAGTATCTAAAGAGGGTAATTTGTAAAGATAATCCAGATTGATGTAAACAAAGAGAATGCACCAGAGTAATGATATGAAGGATTCGTATACATTGGTTATCGGGATATTGCTCGATTCAAAACCCAGGAATACCAGAAAACCGCTGTGAATAAAGAATCCCATCATCATAGACCACTTAACTACTTTCCTATTGAAAGCATGTGGTTTTACGATGGATCCTATAGACCATACCGAAGATATGAAATAGAGGACTATAACAATTATAAAAGGAATATGTGGTAACGATATCATATCCTAAATAATTTAAGAGATAAACATTCATTAATCAACCAAAATCTTAAAACATCATCTTGATTTTTGCATTTTTTTTATTTGACAAAGGCACGGTTGTCCGATAACCTAGGATTCTGTCGTACTATGAACGTAATTATCTGAAATAATGTTCATAATAAGGAATTATCATGGATGAAAATATAAAGAAGATAACGAAAAAGACCAGTATTGGGGATGTGATTAAGCAATATCCTGAGACGGAACCTGTTATAAAAAAATATTTCGGTTCCGGTTGTTTTACATGTCCAGGCTCAAAGATGGAAGATATTTCATTTGGCGCCACGATGCATAATATTGATCCTGAAGTAATTATTAAAGAATTGAATGAAGTTATTAATAAGAAAAAGAGTTAACTATTTCATAACATAATCAAGGAGATTGATCAATGAGAGAAAAAGTAGAAGAAGCGCTTAATCATATTAGACCTGCGCTCCAGGCGGATGGCGGTGATATTGAATTAGTGGATATAGAGGGAGGTGTTGTGAAGGTGCGTCTGAGAGGGGCTTGTGGAACTTGCCCAAGTGCGCTCATGACGCTAAAGTATGGTGTGGAAGAACGTCTTAAAGAAGAGATCCCTGAAGTAGAATCTGTGGAACTTGCATAGTTTGGCTTCATTTTGCTGCATAGTTTACCGCAGAGTTATGGAAAATCTTATAGAAAAGATAACAAATGAATTGTGTGCTTCTTTAAGAAAAACAAATTCTTGTATTGCATTATCCTCTGCGGTAGGCTTATCCTTATGAGAATACTACTATTAAGGAGTTTTACATGAGTTTAGTACTTGGCCCCATACATCATTGGATGTACGGGAAAATAAAAACCACGGAGGCGCGGGAGTCTGCCATTATTTCTGCATTTAAATCAAAGTACGGTGCAGAAGCGGATGATCTTCTTGTACAGGTATATAAAAAGTATCCAAAATCGAGTGTTAACAAACCGCTTGAAGAATTATTGGCCAACAAATCAATTCATCAGGGAATACAAAGCCTCATTATAGAGGTGGAGACGAGAGAAGCTGCTGTGATTGCTGCTTTCTGTTCCAAATATCATGATGCTGCAAAAGTAGCCGCAGAGGCTGCGCATAAACACGGAATAACCTGTGGTAAAGAGGCCATCAAGAGCAAAGGACTATCAGGAGCCGATTGCAACAATACATCAAAAGCATTTGAGGTAATGGGAGATTATCACAGTGATGGGATGCCCTGTGACCGGGGAGCGCAGATAATATCAGAATCTGACAAACGTACCTTATGGGATCACGAAAGTTGTATTCATGAGCAATACTGGAAGAACGCAGGAGCAGATTTTTTAACCATGTGTACTATCATTAATGAATGGATCGCAGGGTTTGGCGAAGGAATACAGAGTAAGATCAGATATAAGAGAGAAAAAGCTATTGCAGCAGGTGATCCATCCTGTTTAGGTAGTTTCGAAATTAAAGACTAAATAAGGCATGTCAGAACGTTATGTCCGGCAGACAATGTTTTATGGTATAGGCACTCATGGCCAAAAAATACTTATGGATAAGTCTGCCGTGCTTATCGGTTGCGGTGCCTTAGGCTGCACCTCAGCAAACCTTCTTGTCCGCAGCGGAATTGGATGCCTGAAAATTGTAGACCGTGATTATATTGAAGAAAGTAACTTGCAACGCCAATCGTTATTTGACGAAGAAGATATAAAAAAAAACCTCCCCAAATCTGTCGCCGCACAAAAAAAACTTCAAGCAGTGAATTCCCATATCCGGATTGAATCCTGTGTTGCTGACCTTAATCCATCGAATATAGGATCCCTTTTAGAGAATACCGATATTGTTATTGATGGAACTGATAATTTTGAAACACGGTTCCTGATAAATGATTATTGTGTGAAAAAAGAGATACCCTGGATTTATGGGGCATGCATCGGATCTGTGGGTTTAATCATGGATATTGTTCCGTCAAAAACGCCCTGTTTGCGGTGCCTGCTTGAGCATATCCCGCCTTTTGGTACCACAGAAACATGCGATACGGCAGGGATTATTGCACCCATTGCCAGTATTATTGCTTCTATCCAGGTAGCAGAAGCATTAAAGATCTTAACAAACAACTTTGATGCCTTAAATAACGGTCTTTTAAAGATAGACATCTGGCAAAATGAGATAAAAAGATTGCATATCGGGGATATCAAAAGGAAGTCTGACTGTGTAACATGCAAACAACATTATTATGAATTCCTGTCCAAAGATAACTATTCAATGGCCACCTCTTTGTGTGGCAGAAATGCCGTACAAATTTTACATCCCAACAGATCAAAATTAGATTTAACGCAGCTTGCAGCACGACTTGAAAAAGTGGGAACAGTCTCTTTTAATAATTTTTTATTACGGTTAAAGACAGAAAAATATGATATAACAATATTTCCTGATGGGCGCTCAATTATTTCTGGCACAAATGATATGTCTTTAGCAAAAGGGCTTTACGCAAAATATATAGGAATGTAATACATCATGATCTATCTCGATAATGCAGCAACGACATTTCCAAAACCGGAAATTGTCTATAAGACAATGAACACATTCTATCGGACCTTAGGTGCGAACCCCGGCCGCTCGGGTCATAGGATGGCTGTGGCAGCAGAAAAAGAAATTGAGGATACACGCAGTGTTGTTGCACAATTATTTGGTATTAAGGATTCGCGGCGATTTATTTTTACGTTTAATGCCACTGATGCGATAAATATGGGAATTAAAGGATTACTCAAAACGGGCGACCATGCCATTACAACTCATCTTGAACATAATGCTGTATCCCGGTCTCTTTATAGTCTTGAGAAAAAGGGCATCATCACAATAACCAAGGTTAAAAATTCTCCGGAAGGTCTTATTGATCCAAATGATATTAAGACTGCTATTACGTCCAAAACCCGATTAATCGTTATGGCGCATGCTCCTAATGTTCTGGGTACGATTCAACCAATTAAGGAAATTGGCTGCATTGCAAGAGAACATGATATTTTGTTTATGGTAGATGCTGCTCAAACGGCGGGGGTATGTGAAATTGATGTTAATAAATATGCCATCGACATGCTTGCCTTTACAGGACACAAGGGTACGTTAGGGCCAACAGGGACTGGCGGATTGTATGTAGGAGAGCGATTAACGCTTGACCCCTGGCGGGAAGGCGGTACAGGTTTTGAGCCTGCATCATTATCACAACCGGAAGAGTTACCGTTCAAACTCGAGAGTGGGACACCCAATACGGTGGGTATAGCAGGTCTGAGGGCCGGTATTGAATATATTGCATCCACAGGTATTCACACCATCAGAATGCATGAACAAAAATTAATCAATAAACTCATACAGGCACTAAAAGATGATCAGCGTTTTATCCTGTATGGAACACAGGAGATATCGAAGAAAGTAGGCATTCTTTCTCTCAATGTAAAAGGATTTAAGCCGGCGGAGATTGGAGCCATCCTTGATCAGTCTTTCGATATTGCGGTGCGTCCGGGTCTTCATTGTGCTCCTTTTGCACATCAGATGATGGGGACATTTCCCAATGGAACCGTAAGGATAAGCCCCGGATGTTTTACTACAGAGGAAGAGATAGATCAACTCATAGCTGCATTCGGTCAAATTGCGAGTGAGGAAATATAATCAGGCAGGAAGGATGAGGTTTTTGCAAAAAAGCGTAAAGATATAGCTGTTTTTATTATAGTATTCTTCAGTTTCATCTATTGGATGCTATAATTTCACAATAAAATAATATTTTCTGTTTGCATTATTTCCTTTTGTTCATGTATAATCCACGTTCGATAGGCAGATAGGTTGTTCGCTTAGATAATTTACAAGTCATTTTTTGTCTGATTTGGTTTTATAGGTTTTGCTCTTTTCTGGAAGTGAAGTACTTAAGAATAATTGTAGTTTGAGGTATCATGTATAAACTTTGTATATATCGGGAAACTATAATATCCTAATACGGTAAAGTGAATAATCTAATAAAATATTTTAAGACAACATCCTTATCCTTCGTAGTTTTTTTTGCAGCTTTTTTTATAGCTGCCAATCCAAATGCTTATTCTTTTGACTATCACGAGCCAGTTCTCTCAATTACCAACTTTCTTGATTCACTCTCGTATGATTATAAGGGTTTTAACATAAAACTTACAGGAATATCAGTTGGTGAGACCTATGATGATAATGTTACCTTTGAAAATGAGAATGAAGAAGACGATTTTATAACGGATGCGAGTATCGGATTCGGTATAAGCTACGTGGGTAAAGCCAGTAGTTTTGAATTGGTGGGTAATTTACACAGTCAGGCATTTATGAAGAATAATGAATTCAACAATATCTCTGAAGACATTGATTTTAGTTTTAATCATGAATTCTCAGAAAATGATCGCTTGAGTGTAAAAAATTTCTTTGTTTATTCAGAGGCTCCTCTCTTTTTCCGGGATGACTTTTTTGATGAGCAGTTTGTAAGAGAAGGGGGACGATTTAAACATTATACAAATCGTTTCAATATTGACTATACAAAGGATATCAGCAAACAGATTTCTGTTACCGTACGATATATGAATGATCTAAACGCATTTTCTGAGGTTGATATACAAACTTCATATCTCAATAGTGGGGGTTTTGAAATAGGTTACTTATTAAGTTCTGCTACCCGTTTCTCTGTATCGTATGATATCCTTCACAGACAATTTGAAAATGCTGAGGATGCCTTAGTAAACACCATTACTACGGGAATAAGGCAATATATAACGAAAAAGCTTTATTTTGATGGTGGAGTTGGTGTCGATTTTATAGATTCTTTTGACGATAAAAACTACACCAGACCGCTTTATTTCGCATCAGTTACGTATGAAGTAGATGAAAGAACGAGTGCAGGCATTTCATTCTTAAAGAAAAATAGTACCAATGCTTATACCGCAGATATTTTTAATGAGTGGAGGACAGCAATTAACTTCGAACGGCAAATTTTAGAAAGATTTGGATGCGCATTTTCTGTTTTTTATGGTGATGGTGAATATGTTTCTTCAAATTTCGAAAGAGAACTGTTTGGAGTAAAAACAGACTTAACTTACGATATTAATAAGAACTTACGTGCGGATCTAGCCTACTCTTACTCAGATTTAAGCTCTAATATTGAGACTACTGAATACGAAAAAAATACTATCTTCTTAGGATTAATCGCAGAGTTTTAATATAATAAAAAATTAATTAAAGACTCTATATACAAAATTCCAATTCCCTTTGTCATTCCAAGGTAAGTGAGAATCCTGATAAAATAATATCTTCCATCACGGACAAACGGAGTTTGTCCGCACCACTCTGTATATCAATTTACCTATGTATTGATTGTGAACCCTTTGAGCATAAAAAGTTCTTCCTAAAAAATAGCCATAAAATCCTCAAAATTTTTACTTCTCCTTGCTGTGTGACATGTCACGCCTTTGTGACATGACACAGAAGCGTGACATGTCACGTTTTCCGTGTTTCATTTTAGTAATCTCTTGTTTTGTATTCATACCATCTATACTATTCCGCATGTAATCCGTACGAAAATCCAAATCCGTAAAAAATACTATCGCAAGACCTTTTTCCTGTGTCTATCCTTTGATAGCCGTTCCGTCTTTCTGTGTTTTCTGTCATAATTATCCGTACTTCATATGAAAACAACCTGCTAAGGTAGCATTTTCTATTTCATTGTTCTCTCCTGCCACAATAAATGACACTTATTTCTCTATGTTTTTTGCGATCTAAAGGTGTGCAGAAATTTGCTATTAAAAATAAAACAATCAATTTCCACATTCCTTGAGATATTGGCATATATTTTTCTATATACTCTCTCAAGTAATTAAAAAAATTTTTTCAATGTGTTTTTCACTGTGTCATATTAATAGTGCTATGTTAAAAGAACATTATGTCATATTCAGAGGTCTGATGACGTTTTCAGACATGTGTATAGTCTTCGCGACTTTCTTTTTAGGATTTTACTTAAGAAAGCATCCTAATGGTTATTATCAGATGAGTGATTATCTTATCCTTATACCTATACTCCTGATTATTTGGGGAGTCCTTTTGTACTGCTTTGGAATGTATAATTCCTTCAGAACCAAACATATATCAGATGTCTTATTTATTGTAATTGAAGCAGCTCTTGTTGGATGTAGTCTTTTTGGAAGTTTCATCTTTATCACAAAAATGAATTCCGTTAGCAGACTCCATATCGTTTACTCATTTCTCTTCGCAGTAATGTTTATAAGTATTGAAAAAATTGCTCTCATACAATTTTTTCGGTATCAACGGAAAAAAGGTTTTAATACAAGGAACATTTTAATCGTTGGAACAGGTGTAAGGGCGCAACATCTTATCAATTTAATTAGCAATCATCCTGAATGGGGAATCAGGATAATTGGTCTCGTCGATAATGATACAACAAAAATAAACACGATGATCTGTGGATACAAAGTAATCGGATCCTTTAACGATGTAAGTGATATTCTTCATAATTGTGTTGTCGACGAGGTTATATTTGTTGTTCCACGCTCATGGCTAAGCAAGATTGAAAAGATAATGTCTATGTGTGAGATAGAAGGATTAAAGGTAAGTGTAGCGCTTGATTTATTTGAACTTAAATTATCAAAGGCAAAATATAGTAATTTGGAAAAGCTTCCTCTGCTTACCTTTGAGAGTACTCCCGATAAATTATTGCATCTTTTTATTAAGCGATTATTTGACTTAGGTGTTTCTACAACTGCCCTTATAGTATCATCGCCAGTTTTTGCATTAGCTGCTATAACGGTAAAAATGACATCAAGAGGTCACATCTTTTTTAAACAGCAAAGATGCAGCCTGAATGGCAGAACATTTACCATGTATAAGTTCAGAACAATGGTTGAAGACGCCGAAAGCAAACTCAACGATCTTCTTAAATATAATGAAATGAAAGGCCCTGTCTTTAAAATGAAAAACGATCCCAGAGTAACGAGGGTTGGAAAATTTTTAAGAAAATTTAGTATAGACGAACTGCCGCAATTATGGAGTGTATTTAAAGGTGATATGAGCCTGGTGGGCCCAAGGCCTCCCATTCCGAATGAAGTAAGTAAATATGAGCCCTGGCAACGAAGACGGCTCAGTATGCGACCAGGTTTAACATGCCTTTGGCAGGCATACGGAAGAAATAAGATAACTGATTTTAACGAATGGATGCGGCTGGACTTAACGTATATTGATAACTGGTCGCTCTGGCTTGATTGTAAAATATTATTAAAAACATTACCGGTAGTGTTGTTTGGAGTAGGAGCAAAATAGATTCAAAATTGGAAAATCAAATACCGAATAGTTTTAATCACGCCTTGATTTTTGTATTACTCTTTCATGGGGGGTAAAGAAATTGAAAAACATATTCATAAGTTTGTTGATATTTTCTAGTGTGTTTATAGTACCGGCATTCAATTATGCTGATGAATCTACAAAACAATATACCGTTGGGGTAGATGATGTACTTGAGATAAGTGTGCTTGGACATGATGAACTAAAAACGGTAGCACATGTCGCATCAGATGGGGCGATATCTTTTCCCTATGTAGGGGTGCTTTATGTGAAAGGCATGAGCCTTTCAGAAATAGAAAAGGAACTATCGAAAAAGCTCTCAGGCGGTTACATAAAGTATGCTGTAGTATCGGTGACCCTATCAAGTTATAAGAGCATGAAGTTTTTTGTGTACGGTGAAGTCGGAAGCCCGGGGAGGTTTGATCTCGAAGATAATATCACCGTATTAAAAGCTATCTCAGCAGCCGGTGGTATTACTCCAGACGGCCTTTATGGCAATATAAAATTGAGGAGGAAACAGAAAAATAAACCCGGATACAAGGAAATCAATATAAATCTAAAAAACACAAAAGAGAGTCATCTCCATGCAGACATGCCTATTGAAAGCGAAGATATAGTGATTGTAGAGCGTAGCAATAGTTTTTTTGTCTATGGTGAGGTTTTAAAACCAGGTAAATTTATTCTTGAGGAAAATACTACAGTCCTTAAGGCTATATCTCTTTCCGGAGGTTTTGCAAAATATGGTTCTCCTGACAGGGTTAAGATACTCAGGACAGAACAGGGCAAATCAGGGTATAAAAGTATCAAAGTTGATATGAAAGGCGCTGTAAGTGGTCAAATAGGAAAAGATATTCTTTTAGAACCAGAAGATATAGTAATTGTATTAGAAGGAATTCTTTAGGGGATTACCATGAATTTGAATTTTTCAGGAAGTACGTTACGAGACTATCTCAGGATTATATTCGGGCACAAGACTGTAATCATCAATACGCTGGTGATCATCATGATAAGCGTCTTAATTGGTCAGGAGCTTAAGACTCCCGTTTATCAAGCTCAGGTTAAGATGTTAGTTTCGGCAGAAAAACAATTTGAGAGCCCCTATTATAGAGTTTTAGAAGGCTATCAACATATGACTCAGAATGAGATTGTATTCTCAAATCCTGTAATTGAACGTGCCGTTAAAGTGCTTAAGCTCCACGAGCGCCCGAGCGATTATGAACTAAATTACTGTTCTGCATTTAAAGCATGGTTGATTCATGTAAAAGAAAAATACCTGGCGAATTTAAAGCCTAACTGGCTGACAGATCTTCAACAAAAGAGACTAGAATCAAAACATATTTCACCTGAACAAGAGCGGGCGTATGCCTTCCGGATGAATGTTGAAAATTTAAAAACTACGATAACCGTTGAACCAATAAAAGATACAAACATATTTACCATAGGCGCTACTGATTTTGATCCTGTAGCAGCAGCTACGATTGCCAATGTGGTAAGCCGTTCATATATTATTTTTGATCTTGAACAACAATTGGCACAACTTCAACTGCAATATGAGAAAAAACATCCTATAATCATACAATTGAGAAATGAAATCGATAAGATGACGAGAAATCTTGCGGGCGATACACTTCCCGATTTAGAGGCAATCGGGCCTGCAACTGTTAAGGTTATTGAGCAAGCACAGATCCCTCTCAGGCCAATAGGAATAAGCAAGCGTATTACTATGGTTATTGCGCTTTTTATGGGTTTATTTGTGGGAGTTATGCTTACATTTGGGCTTGAATATATTGATCATACCCTTAAGTCTCCGCTTGATGTAGAGACATTTCTCAATGTACCGCTTTTGGGTTCTCTCCCACGGAAAGGGTTTAAAGATAAAAAGTTAATTAAGGATAAAAGGAGGACAACCCCTCTTGCGCAGTTTTATCAGAACCTTTCCGATCGGGTACAAATATTGATGAAAGAGAAAAATGTAAGGTCTATTTTGATAACAGCCTCTTCACCTTCTGACGGTTCCACAACTATTATCGCTAATCTGGGTAATTTCTTATCCAATAAAGCAGGTCATAAAGTACTTATCATAGATGCTAACTTAAAAACTCCAACTATGCATAAAATATTTAAAATCTCAGATAGCCCGGGTCTCGTTGATATTATGGAAGGAAGAAGTACTTTTGAGAAGGCCGCTTACCCTGTAAGTCACAATTTAACGGTTTTGCCTGCCGGCAAAACTTTCAATAATTCAAATACTGTGGTGAATTCTGAGATGTCTGAAGATATAGTTACCGGTTATGCAAATGTACTGGAAGGAAAAGTTTCTTTAAATAATAAAAAAAATAAACAGACAAGTCCTAAATTAACGGTTTTACCTGCCACCAGATCCACATTTAGTTCAATTGCCGCCTTAGATTCCTATAAGATGCTCGATGTAATCAACATAGTGAAAGAACAATACGATATTGTTCTCGTTGATTATGCAAACCTGAAAAATGTTAAAGATGTTTATGTCCTTTCTTCTTATTTAGACGGAGTTGCCCTGGTTGTTAGTGAAGGGAAAACCCGTCGCCATGTTATAAAAGCCTTATTATCACCATTGGAACAAAAGAAAGCTAATTTTCTTGGCGTCATATTGAATAACCGCTCATTTGCCATCCCAAAATTGCTTTACGAAAGATTGTAGCTCAGTTGAATAGGCGTTTTCGGTGTGAATGTATGCTATAAAAATCTTTAAGAAGAAAGGTAAAAAGTAAAGCAATGTCTGGTATAGCCGGAATAGTCTCACCAGCAAACAGAGAAGACCTGGAAGTATGTATTCAGACTATGATTCAACTTATGACGCATAAGAGTTGGCATAAGATACAAAAATCAATCATGCCAGGCGCCGGTGTTGCTACGATCTCTGTGAATGACCAAAAAACCATTTCGGAGCAAAAGGGTACGGCGCTAACTGTGATTGGCGAGATATTTGATCAGGACAAGCTCAGAACAATGCTTTTGGAGAGCGGATACCGTGATACATCTCGTAATATAAGCGATATATTGCTGGGACTTTACCTTCAATTTGGTGTTGAGTCCTTGTGTGGCCTTAACGGGCTTTACCTGATTAGTATTTGGGAAGATGACTATAAAAGGTTGACAATCATTAATGATAGGTACGGTTTTAGAAAGCTCTATTACTGGCTTTTCAAAGACAAGTTCATGTTTGCTTCTGAGTATAAATCATTGATCTGGCATCCTCAGTTTAACAAGAAGATTAATGAGGTTGCTCTGTCTGATTTTTTATCAGTAAACTATCTCCTTGATGATCGTACTTTTTTCGAAGATATAAAGGTTTTCCCACCTGCCAGTATCATGACATATCAGGAAGGACAAAATACTTTTCATCGTTACTGGGACTATGAGTTTCATACCGGAGAGACAAAAAAGAGTAAAGAATATTATATAGATGAGTATGCGCTAAGAGTTAAAGAGGCTGTCAGAAAAAGGTGTAAAGAGAATATGTGCTTGCCTATAACAGGTGGTTTCGATTCCAGGACACTTGCGGCTATGGCAGGGCAGTACTTGAAATTTCCAAAGATAGTTACCTGTACAGTCGGACATAAACATTGTTATGATGTTCGATTTGGTAGAAGTATTGCTAAAAGTTTGGGATACAGCCACACCTTTATTCCCATTGACCATGGGTATATAGAAACCTATGCGGATAAAGGTATTTGGGAATTAGAGGGATTAAATTGTTTCGCATTTTGGATTTTTGCTCTTTGCTCATTCCTGGAGGAAAATAAGAGCGAGTCTGTTATGTGCGGCTTTCTCGGTGATTGTCTCTCAGGTGCGCATCTGTTTCCATTATTATGGGAAGCGGCAGATTCAGAAAAGGCAGTTGAGCTATTATACGATACCTTTTTTAACACGACCTTTAAAGATAGGGAACTGGCAATACTCTTAAAACCACATATCTATAGAAATGTAAGGGGAGAAAGTTTTGCCTCTGTAAAAAGATGTTTTAACACCTTACACACAGATAATATATTGAATAAGTGTACTTATGTTGACCTTCACCAAAGACAGAGGCGATATATTTCATTTCATATTGAAGCTCTGGGGCAATTTTCTGAAGTTCTGGAACCTTTTACTGATAATGAATTCATTGATTTTGTGCAAGGTATTCCTGTGGAAATGAAGCGCGGCCAGATGATCTATAAAAAGATGATTGCGCAATATTTATCCAAAGTTAAACAAGTTCCAACAACGATAACAGGCTTACCAATAGACACCTCTCAATCTTATGAGGCAGCGTTTAAATTATGGCATCGCTTCTATAGCAGGGTACTTCCCAGGCTGACTGCCGGAAAATTAGGACATAATTATAAGCATTATATTCATGAAGCATGGCTAAAGAACACCTTAGAGAATTTTGTAATCTCTACCTTGAAACAGAAAGAATATCTGGAAGATTATTTTAATATTGATGTTGTAAATAATCTTGTTGCAGATCATATGTCAGGGAAAAGAAATGCTTATATGAGGATTTGTGTGTTGATGACCTTCTTGCTTTGGAGAAAACGATTTTGCTCGTAAACAGTAACGATACTATGGTAAAAATCTGAAATAATAATGAATACGCTACGAAAAGAAAATATTGCAACGTTCAACAGCCAGTTACCTATTTTCCCAACAGTTTCAATCATTGTTCCTGTTTATAATGCTGAAAAAAACATTGATACCCTTATAGCGTCTTTACTTAATTTAGACTATCCAAAAGAGCTACTCGAAATTATTCTTGTTGATAATAATTCAGACGACAGAACGAAAGAAGTAATAAGGAGATATCCCGTCAAACTATTGGAGGAAACGAGGATACAAAGCTCTTATGCGGCAAGGAATAAGGGAATCAAAAACGCAAAACATGAGATCCTGGCTTTTACTGATTCTGACTGCATGGTTACCCCTCAATGGGTGAGAGAAGGAGTTACCACGTTAATTTCCAAATCGGCTGATTTAGCGGGAGGAAGAGTTGCATTTATCTATTCAAAACAAAAAACGGCTGCAGAATTGTACGATTCAATAACGAATCTGCATACCGAATCATCTATAGAAAGAATGAATGCTGCAACAACTGCAAATTTATTGGTAAAATCATTTTTATTTGAACGTATCGGATTATTTCCCGACTCAGTTACATCCGGTGGTGATATTCAATGGACCTCCAGGGCCACAAGAGCTGGTTTTATCCTCACTCATGCCCCCGAGGCAATCGTTTATCATCCAACACGGCGCTTAAAAGAATTACTCAAAAAAGATTTTCGTGTTGGCGCCGGCCTCCTTGGCGTTTTTGTAAATACAAAAAAACCACTGCCAGGCATTGTCTTTTCTCTGGCAAAGTTATTTTTCCCACGGCGTTTATCCTCTCTGCGAAAGGCAGCCAGGGAAAGAGGTGTAATAGATGCGGATGAAAAAATATTCCGTCTCTGGTGTATCTCATATGCGTGCAACATCTCAAGGATTTTAGGGATATTGAGTTCAGTCGGTAGTATCTATAGAAAGAAAAATAAAATACCGTCAAACCTTATATTAAAAAACAATACACCCTTATAAGAACGGATTAGGAGAGCATGATAACAACTTCGCTTCATACAGGTCTTAAAATTTTTCTTATATTCATAGCATCTTTAATTACCTCCTTCCTTGGTGGATATATTTTCTCTCTTTCTATTCCCATATATTTTTATGCGGCATTTTTTGCTTTTTTATCTATTATTCTTACCTTTTTTATACAACCATTTGCAGCTTTTGTTATTCTCCTTTTTATCCGGCCACTCATTGATCCACTTTCTAAATATGGTATTGGCCAGAGTGTAAACTTATTGGCGATATTCAGTATTCTTTACATTTTGTTCTTAGTTATCGTTTTATCGAACGATAAACAAAAATCATGGAAGCCCTGTATATCTGTCTACTTCTATTTCTATCTTTTTATCTCGGTTCTTTCTTTCATTAATATAGATGATTTTAATACCGGGGTAACCTTTTTTTTCAAACTGTGCAGCCTTATAGCAATATACGTATTAGCGTATCATCTCGTACAAAATGAACGTGATGCACATAAGATATTTCTTACCGTTGCCTTATCTTCAGTAATCCCCATTGGAAATGGTTTTTTACAGTATGCTATGGGCACTGGAGTACAGCAGGGTATGGACCCAACGCTTCGTATTAATTCAACATTTGTCCTTTCGAATCCATACGCAATGTTTTTGTGTATCATCATATTTGTACTCATCCATTTACTCTTTTTCCAGAAATCCATCTCGAAAAAGTTCAATGTGGTACTCTGTGGATTGCTTTTCCTCGCAGCAATCTCTCTTGTGCTCACCTATACCCGTGCTGCATGGTTTGCTTTTTTGATTGGATTGATTATTTACTCAATAAAAGAGAAAAGGCTGAGAATATACCTACTCTTTATGGGTATTCTCTGCGTAGCGCTATTATACGATCAGATTATCGAACGTTTCTCCGATTTATATACCCCAAGAAAGTATGGAACGAACAGTTTGGTATTCAGGATGGACCTTGCAGGGCAGTTATTGAGAAACGCATTTCCTAAACATTACTTTCTGGGATTCGGTCTTGGCACGAGCGAATATGTTGCTTTCAAATATACAACGTATCCATTACCCCCACACAACGATTTTCTCCGCATTCTCATAGAATCGGGAACCATAGGCTTGATCTGTTTCCTTATATTCTTTTACATGAATTTTAAGTATTACTTTAATAAAATCAGGATGTATCCTGCCCGTTCTTATAATGTCTTTATGCTGGTATTATTATCAGTCTATGTCGTTGCCTCACTTGGTCAGAACATATTCTTTTTTGTCACAACAACGGGATATGTCTTCTGCTTTTTAGGGGTAACTCAAAAATTAAATGATATGCAAGACCTCCATGAAAAAAGTCCTGTTACTATCTGAACTGTTTGTTCCACCCTATGATGAAGGTATGAAGGTGACAGCATTAAACCTCCTTAAGGGGATTAAGCACCATGTGGATTGTATTGGATTAGGGCCTTGTGAGGACGAGAATGGTCTTATCCAGCCTACCGCAATAAGCAAGATTCTGTATTCAAAAAGATTACGTAAGGAGATAAACCGTCAGAAACCTGATTTCATTTTTTATATTCCCGAAGCATCAGCAACACTTCACAGTTTTATACGTTACCGGGTCCTTCGCTTTATTTCAAAAGGGGCTGGAACCGCTATGGTTGCCTTACAAAACAGGGAATATTCATCTTTAACACAAAGGATTATTACGTTTATTAATCCTCATACACTCTTTGTTCCCTCAACCCTTATGTCGGATATATTTAAAAAGATTGGAATTGATACGCACTTACTGTCCGCAGGGGTTGATATTGAAAAATTTACTCCTGTTTCTCCTGAAACGAAATATGCTTTACGGGAAAAGTATCAAGTTCCTCAAGATAAATATATTATTTTACACGTCGGCCATATTCGCGCATCGCGGAATGTAAAGATGTTTCTCAGCCTTATCGATCAACCGGAAATGCAAGTGCTTCTCGTTGGCAGTACATCAACCCCTCAGGAAGATGAATTAAAAAGAGAATTACGCCAGGCGGGGATTCTGATTATCGATAAATTTGTACCAGAAAACCAGGAACTCTATCAACTCGCTGATTGTTACGTGTTTAACGTAAGAGAAAGAAGCGGCGCTATGGAGTTCCCTATATCTGTGCTTGAGGCAATTGCCTGTAATTTACCGGTGTTGACTACTCCATTCGGAAGTTTGCCGGAGAATTTTCCTGCTTCAGATGATTTCCGGTATTTTACTACCTCTGAAGAGCTAAAGAATGAACTGCAAAATATGCGGAATTGTATTTCAAAAACCAGAGAAAGAGTAGAAAAATTTTCCTGGAAGAACGTAGCAAATCAACTTTTGGGGAAGTGCAGGGTACTATAATGGCCAGACAATCTTTATTCATATGTTTTATTGGTATTGATGGCTCTGGTAAAAGCTCTCAGGCCCAATTGCTGCAAAAGCATCTTAACGCATCAGGAATCGCTGCCGTGTATACCTGGAGTCGATGGGAGCCATACCTGTTGAAACCATTTATCAGGAGGTTTAAAGGATTACGTACTACACCTGAAGCAATGGCATCAAATATTCCAAATCTTCAAAAGAAAAAACGGAGACTTTTACGGAATCCCATCGTCTTGTGGTTGTGGTTGAATATAGCGCTATTTGACTATTATTTCCAGGCGAAGCGAAGGGTATTTGGTCTTATGAATAAAAACACCATCGTAATATGTGATCGATACCTATTCGACTTTATGGTAGATCAGGCGGTGAATATGGGTAAAAAAGCTGAAGGGTTGAAACACATTTTTCGGTTAGTTTTAACCCGATTATTCCCTTTGCCCGATTTACTCTTTATTTTAGATGTAGAGCCGGAAAAGGGCTATCAGAGAAAACAGGATGGTACAAGGCTGGAATATTTAATGGAAAGGCACGAACTGTACCGCTATTACCGGCATTTACCTAATGCTACTCTTATTGATGCCAATAACTCCTTCGATATGGTTGCACACCAGATAACAAAGCGTACGATGACTTTTTTAAAGGAGCAAGGTATTATCAATGGCTAAGGTAATGGTTATTGGTATAGACGGACTAGATCCTGATCTTATTCATACATGGCAAAATGAACTGCCATCATTCAGAAAGATCATGGGTGAGGGGTATGCCGGTAAGATAGAATCAGTTTTTCCACCCGACTCTGTCTCGGCATGGGCAACCATCTTTACCGGAAAGACCCCAGCTCAACACGGTATCATGGAACATGTCAGCTACCTTGATAATGGCAGTACCCATATCAATATCTCTAACATGATCGGCAAAACCTTCTGGGATTTTGCAGGTAAAGCGGGGAAAAAAGTTTGTGTGGTTAATCCTTTTTTTGCGTATCCTGTTTGGCCTGTCAATGGTGTCATGATTAGCGGTCCGGTGTTTATGAAAGGAGATGTTCAATCCTACCCATCAAATATCCTTTCAAAGGAAGATATGCCGGATATTGGAGGAATTACCGATTTTCCAAATAAAAACAAGCTTGCTGAGTTTATTGAAAAAAACAGAGCGGATATTAAAAGGCTTTATCATTTCTCAAAGGAGCACTTTCGTAAGGATACTTATGATTTATGCTTTGTTACCTTTTTACAATTAGACAGAATACAACATTTTCTCTGGCGGTATACAGACCCGGAAGATTGTACGTATCCTGGCCCAAATAACTATCGTGAGAGTATTAAGGAATTTTACCAATTGTTTGATGAGATAATCGGGCGGTTTATGGAGAATCTTGATAATCAAACAACTCTCATGATAATCAGCGATCACGGACATGGAAGACGGTGTACGAAGGTATTAAATATTAACGAAATTCTCCGAAGGGCAGGGTATGTAAAATCGAGAGTAGGCCGTTGTAAATATTTGGATCTAAAGTATCTGGCAGAGAAGGCTAAGCTGGAAACATTAGAGGCAGTCTACCACCTTAACCTGGAAGATCTCATGTTTGCCATAACAAGGTATATTCCGAATCGTAAGGCGTTAAAAAAATCTACCTTTATTACGAATACTACCACAAGCCTTGCCAGTACTTCAGTCTTTGCCGGTACCAATCCCTACGGAGGCATAACAATTCACCGAGAAAATATGAAGCAGACCGGAATGGATTATGAGGCTTTCCGCCTTGAGGTTATACGCTTGTTACAGGATTTTAAGGATGAAAGAACGGGGAAACGGCCATTTGTGTGGTTAAAATGCCGCGAGGATATTGATCAGGGGCCCTTTTTAGATATCTACCCGGACATACTTTTCGAGCTTGAAGAATCATATGGGGTAAACTGGGCGCTGCACACGAAAATTACCAGAGTAAATACGACACATAAGAAAATATCCGGCGGGCATAGGTACCATGGCTTTTACGGTATTCTTAACTCCAAAAATATAACGGGAAAAGAAAGGATTGTAGATATAGCTTCTACTATTCTCAATATTTTACAGACTCCGGCAGATGAAAAATCCTGATAGCAAAACACTTTTATGGAGAGCTATGATGCAGAAAAATAGTGACAGTGCTGGTATAAAAAGATTGCTTTCCTTGACACAAGGAATTTTCGGGAGAAGAAATCCAGGCATCGCAGTCATTTTTGTGATGCTGATCGTGGCAGAAATGGTTTTTTATGGAATTATCCCGTTTTGTCTTGCTGCAGATGAAAAGATTACGTGGAAATTGATTGGTCCGGGAGATGCTGATCAGGTAACTTCTCTGTCAGTAGGTGAAGATGGTTCTGTCTATGCAGGCACAGATATTGGCGGCGTCTATTATAGCAGTGACCAGGGAGAAAGCTGGTTTCCTATAAATAACGGGATTAAAAATTATGATATCACAACACCTGTGATTATTGATCCAAAAGACAAAAAGAAACTGTATGTTGGAACACGAGGCGGCTTTTATAAATCAACTGATGGCGGAGTAACGTGGAAGTCAGTATGGAAAGGTATTGGGTCCCCACAGTCTGGGTCTTTATCTGCCTGTATTGGATCTCTTGTTTTACACCCCGAAGATAATCGTATCCTGTATTTAGGATTCGGTTACCGGCCAAGCACGGAAGGCGGGCCTGTCATAAAGAAGATTAGTTGGGGTAGCGATATCTATATGAGTAAAGATGACGGAGAAACCTGGAAGTCAAGCTTTTCTCCTGGTTTTTCTCCTGATGAAGAATTGAAAGTCCGCCATATGGTTATTGACTATAAAAATACCAATATCATGTATGTTGCAACGAATGAAGGTCTGTTAAAGAGTCTTGATGCCGGTAAAACATGGAGAAATATCCTGAATACTGCAGTACGGCATGTTGCAACGCACCCAAATGATTCCCGTATGATTTACCTTGCTGCCGGGCCCGAAGGAGTTTTTAAATCTGACAATGGCGGTGAATCCTGGGAGAAAAAGAATTCCGGGTTACATTTTATAAAAACGAAGTCAAAACATACCGATAATTATGCACAAATACTTATTGATAAAAAGAATACGAAGGTCATGTATGCGATAAATAGTACCTGGGGAGAAAGCGGGGGTGTATATAAAAGTGTAGATAACGGAGATACCTGGATTAAGGTTACAAAATGGAACGGCCCGTTGGGCGGTAAAGGTAACGTTGAAATAGCATGGCTGGAATTAAGCCGGAAAGTTAATGCAATCGCCTTAGACCCCAGGAATAGCGAGAGGATATATATTGGAACATCAAGATATATTTACCGGTCCGATAATGGAGGAGCAACCTGGAAGCAATTAATTTCAAAAGAAGTTTCCCCGGGCAGATGGACTCACAGAGGTATAAATGTGTTTGGCCATACACACGTTGTAGGTATAGATCCAAAAGATCATAACCATCTCTATGTCGGCACCGCAGATCATGGCTTAGTTCTAAGCGATGATAATGGAAAAAGTTGGTATGCTTCCGTAAAGGGTATGAAGTATAAAGACGATATCTTTGATGTCGCTGTAGATCCCAAAAAACCTAATATCGTTCATGTTATCAATGCAAAAGGACTTAAAATCGCCGGTTTTGCAACCAGTTCTGATTATGGAAATACCTGGGTTCAAAGAACTGAAGGACTTCCCGATAACACCCTGTTCAATACAATCTTAATCAACCCTTATCATACAGAAATAATCTTTATTGGTGGTAAACCAGGTATTTATAAGAGCGAAGACAAAGGCATAAGCTGGATAAAAAAGGATACTGGTTTACCTCGTGAAATAAGAGTACAGAAGCTCGCCTATCACCCTGAGAAAAAGAGCACCCTCTACGCCGCAACAGATGATGGGTTGTATAAGAGTGACAATGATGGAAATTCCTGGGTTAAAACCTATAAGAATTCTCTGCGAATAGCTTCTCTTGCTATAGATCCTCGCCAACCTGAACATCTCTATGCAGGAGTGGTGAGGAGTAAAAATGGCCCTGGTGGCGTTTATAAGAGTTCAAATGGCGGTAAGACATGGACACAAATTTTATCAGGCCCAACGAGAATTGAGTCCGTGGCAGTAGTGCCTTCAGTTCCTTCAGTAATTTATGCTGCTTCTAACGATCATCAATACCACGATGAGAGCTCGGGAGAAGGAGTTTTCAGGAGTGTAAATGGGGGAAAGACATGGGAAAATATCAATAACGGTTTGCCTGTGCTCCGTGCCTTCAATATCAATGTGAATCCATCTCCGCCACACGAGGTTTATCTTTCTGCGAATGGAAGCGGAGTCTATGTTACAGGAGATCCGGTCATGGACTTTTCTTCTCATAAAAAAGGTAACCGGGAATAAACCCAGAGTTAATTTTTCAGAGTAAGGGAATAAAAATGAATATCCTCCAGGTTAATAAATTTCACTACTTACGCGGTGGAAGTGAAAGAGTCTACTTTGGGACAGCAGACATCTTGGAAAAACACGGGCATACCGTAAAATTTTTTTCTATGTCTCATCCGGAAAACATACCGTGTGAGACTTCAAAGTATTTCATGCCTGATGTAGATTTAAACACAAACGATGGCAATCCCATGAGTCAGCTCAAAATAGCCTTCCGTATTTTGTATTCTTTTGAGGCAAAGAAGCGCATTTCCCGCGTGTTGGATCAATATCCGGCAGATATTGCCCACTTACATAATATCCATCATCAAATTTCTCCATCGATCCTTCATGAATTGAGAAGCAGGAAGATACCTATTGTTATGACACTCCATGATTATAAGATGGTATGTGGCTCATACTCACTCATTGCTGACGAGAAAATTTGCGAGGATTGTAACAGAGGAAGATATTTCAGTGCAATTCGCAAACGCTGCATAAAAGATTCACGCACAAAAAGTGTTCTTGCTGCGGTAGAGATGTACCTACACCATACACTTCTTGATATATATGGTGCCGTAGACGTTTTTATTTCTCCAAGCCTGTTTCTTAAAAATAAGTTACAGAAAATGGGATTTAAAAAACCTATTATTCATTTGCCTAATTTTGTAATGAATTTTGAAGATGTCAGGAGCGAACCAGAAGACAACGGAAGCAGGAAAGAAAAGTCTTTAGTTTATTTTGGAAGACTTTCGCCTGAAAAAGGGTTATCAACGCTCATGAAAGCAGTGAAAATTTTACAAGCAAAAGATGGAATCAGGATAAAGGTTAAAATTATAGGGGAAGGACCTCTTAAAGACGTGCTTGAAAAAAATGCTGAAGAGCTTAACCATGTCCAATTCTTTGGGTATATGAGAGGGCAATCGCTTTATCATGAAATCAAAAAAAGTACCGTTGTTGTTCTTCCCTCGGAATGGTATGAAAATAATCCCATATCGGTTTTAGAGGCATTTGCTTTGGGTAAACCGGTAATTGGAGCCAGGATTGGCGGCATACCGGAATTGGTTAAAAATAATGTTACAGGATTAACTTTTGAATCCGGGAATGTTGACGACCTTGTCGAAAAGATTACGGCCATGCTGGAGAGTTCTGACAGAATTATACACATGGGAGAAAATGCAAGACTATTTGTAGAACGGGAATTGAATGCTGAAAAATATTATCAAGAACTTATGAAAATCTATCAATCAGTAATAAGAAAAAACCGATGAGGAGAACTATTGCCTGTGTAAAAAGTGGTTTATCTTAACCCAACCAGGATAGTAGTAACGTTTTCTCTGTAGTAGTAAACTTAGTTTTCTTCCCCTCTTCACTTGCCAAATAATATTATAGCGACACAGTATTGACACCTCACACTTACTCAAAATTTTGAGTAACTACATGTATCTCTTCCCTCATGTATCCTGTCTCACTTTTGTTGCATTACACTTCTGTGTCATGTCACATGTCCTGATCATTTTCATGGTTTTATCTTTGTCTGTTTCTGCGTGTATAAGAGATCTAAATCAGAGAAAGGCAATACAAAATTCCTCTTGAGATACTTCTTTTCTCTGTATTCTCATATCCATCCTGCAAAAGCTATGTCTTGGTTCAGTATTTGCACTTCTTCCTTTCATTCTCTTGACACAATTCACTGCTCATCGACAGGAGAACAATCTGTAGCATAACGTTTTTTTGACACAATATGAATTATACATTGGCAGAGCAAAAGTATCATATTCGATCGTATATTCAGGGAATTCAGGAAATGCATACGAAAATACTTCATTCTCATGTGTTGATAAAAACAGGGAAGATTTAAAAAAAGGACTTATTAAGAATTTAAAAATGAATGTTTTAATTGGAATTTTAATGTATCCACCGGACTTCACCGGGGCGGGTTTAAGAATTCACAGATTGTACTCTAACTTGCGGAAAAAGGGAGTAAACAAGGTCTATGTTATTACGAATAGCATAAATAAAACCGAGAAGAAAACAAGAACGTATGATGGTATAGAGATCATCTACATTGGTTGTAACAAATATGCCGGAAGGCAAACGCATATAGGAAGAAAGTTCCTGAAGACTATGTTTGTTTTGCGAATATTTTTTAGAACCACGATAACATTTTTAAAACTTCAGTCTGAAGTTGATATCATTCATACCGTTGATTCAAGTTGGCTCTCTAGTTTAATAGGTTGGTATGCCTTTTTAGTGAAAAAGCCTCTGGTAAAGGAGATTGTTTCGTTAGGTATGGACGATCCTCTAACACTTCAAAAAACGAAACTCCCTCTTTTAAGATATTTTTTCTTATTTCCATTTCATTACGCCAGGTTAGTTATCGTGATATCTCCACCGTTAAAAGACGCATGCACAGCCTATGGTTTACCGGCAGATAAAATCTGGTGCAGATTTAATCCAATCTATCTGGATAGCTTACATGAGGAGAACGATACGAATATTGTTTCAAGATATTTAGACTTTTCTGCCCGCAGGATTTTGTGGGTTGGGGTTATCATACGAAGAAAGAATCTTGAATTTCTCTTAAATGCAGCATTCTATCTGAAAGGAAAAATTCAATTACTCATCGTAGGGCCACACCCTGATGAGGAGTATTTCCGTGAAATTATATCTTTATCGGAAACGATTACTCAGGAAACAAACGGCAGGATCAAAATTTCATTTTTAGGCAGAATAGACGACAGGAAAGAATTGGTTGCCCTGTATAAGAACTCACATTTATTTTGGTTCGCTTCACATAATGAGGGATTGGGTAATGTTGTCATTGAATCCTTACTCTGTGGAACACCCATTGTGACTTTGCCCGTGAATAATATTATGAACTATGTAATTCAAAATACCGAAGATGGCGAAGTTGTGAATACCGATGATCCAAGGTATTTTGCGGATATTGTAAACATATGTTTACATAATAATATTTATCACAGAGATCAAATAGCTGAGAGAGCAAAAAAAAGATTTAATCATGATCAGATTGAAAATGAATATGTATTCAAGTTTTACGATATTATGAGATTAAAAATGACCGATAAGTATACTGAAAAATCCCTGTAAAGGAAGAGAAATAGAAAGTGAGATATCATGGAAGCAGCGATAATTACAACGTACCGGTGTCCGAATAAATGTTATATGTGTAATGTCTGGAAGCATCCCACAAAAAGAGAAGAGGAATTCAAGCCATCGCTCTTAGAGAAACTTCCCTCTCTTGAATTTGCCAATGTCACAGGCGGAGAGCCATTCTTAAGGGATGATATTGAAGAGATTATCTCTGTATTACGGAAGAAAGCAAAAAGAATTGTAATGAGCACCAACGGGTATTTTACTCAAAAAATTTTAGCAATAGCACAAAAGAACAAAAACATTGGCATAAGAATAAGCATTGAAGGTTTGCCTGCTGCTAATGATGAACTCAGAGGAGTCAAAGATGGTTTTGACCATGGATTAAGGACACTGCTTGAGCTTCAGAGGCTTGGGTTTAAAGATATAGGGTTTGGTATTACCGTATCTGACAGAAATGCTAAAGATATGATTGAATTATATCAATTAGCCAAGACGATGAACGTTGAATTTGCAACTGCAGCGGTGCACAACTCATACTATTTCCATAAATACGATAATGAAATACAGAAAAAGGAGGAGGTAATCACCTGTTTCGAAGAGATCGTAAGAGATTTATTAAAAAGCAAAAAGATTAAAAACTTGTACCGGGCCTATTTCAATTACGGATTAATTAATTATATCAGGGGAAACAAGAGATTGCTTCCCTGTGAAGCAGGAACAGAGAATTTCTTTTTAGACCCCTGGGGTGATATCAGACCTTGCAACGGGATGGAAGAAAATATTTGGTTTGAGAGTATGGGTAATCTGAAGGAAAAATCTTTCGAGGAAATATGGCGCGGAGAGAAGGCAAAGCAGATAAGAGAAAAGGTAAAGACCTGTCCCAAGAATTGCTGGATGATCGGCACTGCTGCTCCTGTTATGAAGAAATATTTCATAAAACCAACTGCCTGGATAATAAAAAATAAGATGAAAACCGATAGGGGAAAAGGAAGGGGATTTGGAAGTTTGGCATTGGGAAAAAATAATAAAGTACAAAGCTGCATAAACTAAAACAATCTCGTGATAAAAACGGAAATAAGAGAATCTCCAAATAAACCTATTCAAGAAAATTATATCCATGATAAAAATTACTGCTCTTGGCGACCGTGACTCTTCCCCTGTTCAAGAAGGAATTGAAACAGATCGTGTAAATTTATATTTTCAACTGATCAGAAGGAGAAGAAGAAAAAGACTTGATGAGCCAAAGATAAAAATTGTTGTTCTCGGCACTCGTGGCTTTCCTCATGTCCAGGGTGGTATAGAAGCACATTGCGAAAATCTTTATCCTCAACTTGTCAAAAAAGGTTATGAGATAATCGTTCTAACGAGAAAGCCGTATGTTAATCCGGATATTGGTATATATAAAGGGATTAAGTTAATTCCTTTACCATGTCCAAAAAATAAATTCCTCGAAACATTCCTTCATACCTTTATCGGAGTTCTCGTTGCCAAGAAGTTTTCTCCCGATATACTGCATATCCATGCTATAGGACCTTCGTTATTTACACCACTTGCCCGTCTCTTAGGCCTCAAGGTAATCATGACAAATCACGGACCGGATTATCAAAGAAAAAAATGGGGTAAACTGGCAAGAGGTGTCTTAAAACTCAGTGAAAAATCCGGTAGTACATGGGCTAACGATATCATATGTGTATCTGAGACTATTGCACATCATGTGAAAAGAAAATATAACAGATATGTAAACATCATTCCCAATGGGGTAACAATAACGAAAATTGCGCAAAGTAGCGCTATTCTAAGAAACTACGCTTTGACGAAAGGTCGGTATATATTATCCGTAGGCCGCTTTGTGCCTGAAAAAGGTTTCCACGACCTTATTGAAGCATTTAACCAGATTTCGACTTCTATCAATCAGTCTTCAGGCAATACCTGGAAATTAGTTATCATCGGCTGCGCTGACCATGAGGATAGATATAGTATACGTTTAAAAGATCAGGCAGATAAAAATAACAATATTATTTTAACAGGATTTCTGACGGGAGAATCACTACAAGAATTCTATAGTCACGCAGGGCTTTTTGTAATCCCTTCCTATTACGAAGGATTGCCTATTGTGTTACTAGAGGCTCTGAGCTATGGTTTATCCTGCATTGCTTCAGATATTTCTGCCAATAAGAATGTAAAATTATCCGGGAACAGATTTTTTAAGGCAGGAGACGTTAAGGGGCTTGCTGAAAAAATACAAGAATATCTCGATAAGCCCTTATGCGAGGAAGAGAAAAAAGGACAAATAACTATGATAGCAGAAAGATATAATTGGGATACCATCGCGCATAAGACCGCTAACGTGTATAAGGGTATAATGAATGGTAAACGATAAATCACTTGCCGCAGTTCCTCTTATCGAGCTTTTTAAAATCCAACCTATTACGAAAAGATAAAATTCACCAATGATGTTTGTCTGCCAATCACCACCAGGAAACGGCTTCTATCCAAAAATATTGAAATTTTTTCTCCGTGGCTTTATATATCTTTGTGGCATACAAATTCAATAAAGGCCAAAATTTTCTTCCTGGCTGTTTTCCAATAATTCCTTTAAAGATTTAATCGCGTTGTATGGATACATTGAGTGTCTTTCCAACGCTTGGCAGGCGCAATTTTAAACAGTCTTCAGTCATAGACTTTGCATGTAAATATTGATAGATCTTTAATGTTTGCGGCTGCCATCGGTTTGTTTCAATGGGAATCTCTTTTATCAATCTAAAGGGGCCGGAATTAAGGTAGGATCGTAACTCCTTATGAATTTCAATTCCTGTCCAATCCTCTTTTTCTACTACGATATATGATATGCCATATTTATCGAAAATCCTCTTAATATCATCATGTGAATGGGCATGAATCTTGAGCCAATGTCCTGGGGTAATCGATGAAGAAGTAAGAAGTTTATCTCCCCGCAGCACATACATGGATTTTTTTTCATCCAGCACCCGCATTAAATAGATAAAGTAATTTTTGTGGCGACCATCAAAGAAGATTGTAGATGTCTTATTTTCCCGTAGTATATAATGAACGGCTTCATCATAGCCCCTGATATAGAATAGGGGTTTTTTGTAAATATATGATATCTGATAAATCACAATAGCCACTAAAACAATTACATGAATAAGGTAACAAATTTTATATTTTTGAAGATATACAATGGGTAATGCTGCGAACAAACAAAAGGCCGGTATCCAGAAAATTGGATATCGGTCAGTTTTAGCATTGAGAAATGTGAAAAAAAGGTATACGCTCATAATTGAAAGAATAAAATACATGCAACGATTATCACGTTTCCAGATTGCCCATCCAAAACCTGTACCACAGAGAATCATGAAAGGCCAGGTTAAATGGCTGTTTACCAGCACAAAAAAATAGAGTCTCAAATTTTCCCATGATAATCTGGAATGCTTCGTATACGCAATAGACTGATCTATGTTCTGGTCTCCAAGCCAAAAGGTAATTATGGCGAGAGGGGTAAGCAGAAATACCGCAATTATGCCAGCAATCCAGGTCTCTTTGCGTTTTATAAAGCTTGTGAATTGTCTTCTGACTATGAGATACAGGATAAACCATAGTACGATAAAAACGGCTGTTTGTTTAGTCCATACGGTGAGGCTAAAAGTGATTGCCGTGGTATAGAGATAAGCTGATTTTCCGTTTTCTAGAAAACGATAGAAGAGGTATGCAGTGAGCATGGCCATAGATAACACGGGAATTTCGGCCATTGTGTACCATTCCCATTGAACCAGATAAGGTGTCGTTATGAGTAATAGTGATGCCCAAAAGGCAGTATGCGTGTCGAAGATGCGCTGGGTAAGTTTAAACCAGGCGCTTACTCCAATGAGAGCAAAAAGCAAAATAGCTAAGCGACTACTCCAGATGTTAATGCCGAATACAGCGTTAAACATCGCTTCAATACAGGGGAAAAAAGGGGGGTGATAGCCGATACTTATAGCAGGATATCTGGCATAATAATGGGTTGTAAAATCATAAATATTACTTATCGGCATTTCTCGCAGGAAATCAAGAATGAATGCGCCATCCATTAAATGCCGTTCTGCATCTGCGAAACCGCTGACCGTGGGGTCGTAAATTCCACGCAATAAGAGAACTGACATTATCAGGAGAATCAAGATAAGGCTTATCCTGTCTTTTCCTGTTTGACCCATGCACCCGTTACGCTGTTTAGAAAATAAGTTCGGTATCATTTTTCGCAATCCTCCTGATTAAGAAATAATGGTATAATCGTTACCTTAGTATAAGGTGGTATGGACAAAGGATACAGAAAACCTTCCGGGCCGTCTCTCCACGTTTGTTCGCGCATAATGTTTATGTAAGAACGGGAAATTACATTGTCCGTTTATACAACTTTTTCATGATATTCTTCCTCAATATTAATACTCCATAAATTATCTTTTGTTTTTATTCCTTTTATAATATTTTCTACGGCAACCATTGCTGACATCATTGAATGATCCTGATTGTTGTAACGATGCATACCATTTCGGCCAATAAGGAATAGGTTATCAATCGTTTCCAGATATTCAATGATCTCATATAAATAATCATAACTGCCAGTATATGATGGATATGCCTTCGGTACTCTTACAACACAACCGTCTTTTACCTCATGTGAGTCAATAAAATTAATCTTCTCCAATTCTCCAATGCAAAATTGGAGGAATTCTTTGTCTGACATACACCATAATTCATCTCCTTCATTACAAAAATACTCTAATCCTAACCAGATATCATTTTCATGTGAAACCATATAGGGGCTCCAGTTATTAAAGATCTGAATTCTGCCTAACTTCACGTCTTTCTCCTGGACATATATCCAATTATCCGGAATGATATTACCCATTGTGCGGTGTTTCGTAGTATTTTTGACTTTTAACCTGTGTATTAAGATTCCTGCAGTCATGAAATCCCTGTAAACAAGTCTTGAGGCAATGTCTCGTATGTTTTTGTCGGGCACAGGATGTATCCGTGCTATCAGATCTTTTATTGGTATTGATGAAAAAAAGTAATCGGCATTTTCCTCAAATATATTTCCTGTTATGGTATCTCTGATTCTTATACCCTGAACACGGTTGGCGTCGATTATAATATTTACAATCTCATGGTTCGTCTTAATTACGCCCCCGTTTTTACTTACTATGTCTGCAACGGTTTCCCACATCTGACCAGGTCCGTATTTCGGGTAAAGAAAGCTCTCAATGAGCGATGTCTCTGTGTCTTTTTGTGCAATATCCTTTTTTTTTCCGGTAAACACCCTTTTTATGGCATGAGTTATTGCGGTAAATACGGAAAGTCCCTTTACTCTTTGTGCGCCCCATTTTGCACTTATTTTCTGACAGGTTACACCCCATACTTTCTCTGTGTAATCCTTAAAGAAAGTATGGTACAGCTCTTTACCAAACCGTGAAATGAAAAAATCTTCTAAATTTCTTATCTCTTTTTTTGGAAGAAAGTTTACCATGAAAAGACTACAGGTTATTTTTATTGTTTTTCTGAGCCCTAAATTTTTTACAGTTTGTAATTTCAAGGAAAGGGGATAATCATAAAACTTGCGCAAATAAAAAATTCTCGATATTCGATTTCTATGAAGAAGAACCTTATCTTCTTTCTCAGGATTCGGAGGATTTACCATAAGTGCATCGCTTTCTTTTATCTTTCTGTATTTTGATGTATTTGCAACAGGAATTTTTCGTCTTAATAGTAAATCATCTTTTGCCGGAGCGCCCTGTATGGGGAGAATATTGCACCACCAATCCATAATTTTGCTCGATTTTGAGAAGAAGCGGTGCCCGCCAATGTCTATTCGGTTCCCCTTATAGTTGACTGTTTTTGAAATACCACCAATTTCCCTGGTTGCTTCGTATACCGTGGGCGCTATATCTGTCTTATCAAGCAGTTCATACGCTGAGGTTAAACCTGCCGGGCCAGCGCCAAAGATAAGTGCTTTTTTCGAATGTATTCCTGGCATATAAAATCACCGGTAAAAAATTCATGAATTAATGTTGTCGCATGTGAAGCTTTTTTGTGGAATAAATTATCCAACAAACCATAAAAGTTCCACTACTATAAAGGTAATAAAGCACATGTGAAAAAATGGCCAACAGTAAAAACTTAAAACCCCTTAATTTGAAAAAAAATCGGTATAATTGACTGTTCAGTAATAAGATATTCATGGTAGTTAAGACAAAGGCGAAATACAGGGCTGCCGCAGAAGGGAGTAGGTTGTATCCCAGATTACTGCGGGATGCGATACCAGATAAGGTAACAACCATGCCTGCTGTAATGATAAAGACAATCCGTATCATGACATTCCGATGCCAACTTCTGGTTTTTATGTTCGGTATTTTCACATAGAAGATAACAAAATTGATGAGGAGAAATAAAATAAGAATGAAAAACTTTAGATGATAATAAAATGAAGTATTGGGAATACATGCAAGGAGTTTCTGATTAAAAAAGAAAAAAGTCAATAAGGTAAATGCAAATCCGGAAACGATGAAAAATACCAGAGGAAGTAAAAATTTTAAATGTCTTCCCTTGTGCCAAAGTTGAAGGATACGAGTGTAAGAAACAACAAAATTAGCGCCAAGAAAAAGAGCTACTCCCGATAGCTTGATATAATAATAAAAAGACCCTATGGGGATATGGGAAAAGAGTTTATATTCAAGCAAAAAGAATATTCCAAGCCCTATAAGAAGTCCGACACAAAGTGCACTCACTAAATGACTTTTTTGGAAGTTTAATCCTTTCGGCATCTCCTGCGATTGGAGGATTAAATTTGCCCAGGGAACTGCGCGGCAAAAAATATCTGTATAAAGTAAAGAATAAAAACTCCATTTCTTTAAATGTTTTACCTGGAGTTCTTTTACCAGTAAGATTTTGTAACCGCATTTCCTTATCCTAAGGCCAAGTTCTACATCTTCAATAGATGGCTTTGGATACTGCGCAGCATCGAAGCCTCCGGCTTTATGAAACACTTCTTTTCGGATTGCACCACATCCCGCCCAGAAGGTATGAGCATTATGGTAGGAAGTTTGGTGAATAAAATGATGGAAAAGGTTCTTATATTGAGAAAAGAAGTTGATAGCTGATGGTTGATTATCATATGATCCAAATAATGCTCCAATTTCGGAATTGTTTAAGAATTTGGATACAACACAGCTAAGGGAATTCAGATGTATGACTACATCTGAATCCACAAAGAAATAAATATCGCCCCTGGCATTCTGTGTACCAACATTTCTCGCTGCTCCAGGTCCCGATTGTTTATTCATACGGACAACCCGGACTCCTGCCTGCCGGGCTATCTGCGGACTCTCGTCTGTAGAGGCATCATCGACAACAATTATCTCGTAGTGAGGATAATCTGAAGATTTGATAGCATCCAAACACCTGGAAAGAAATTGACTACAATTATACGCTGGAATTATGATGGAGACGAGGGGGTTTTTGTGCAACGTTAAATCTAAACTCCATTATAGTATAGAGAATCTACCCTCCCGTACAACTCTATGAATATTATTGATGTAAATCACAAATCGGTAAATCTGCCGGATTTTATAGAAAATTATATGCCAAAATATCAGAGAAGTAAGAAAAATAGTTAAATTGTATTCTGATAACGGATATCCATGTAATTTTAACCAAAAATGTATACGAAATATGTGCCGTGTCACATAAGTGAATACCACAGAGATGTGACACGGCACACAGGAATGAGGGTAATGAATACTACGAACGGAAAGAGTTATGGGCAAGACTTGAATGGCAAATCCTTTGCGGCCTTTTTTAAACAAACTTCGATTGATATGAGAAGGATTTAAAGGGTATATTTGTTCTCATGAATATTTCTAATACTAGAGACCTTATAAGATCCGGGATAATAAAGCGCCTCACTTTGATGTTTACCGGAAATATCTTTGCCGCAGGCCTGGGATTCTTAGCAGTGCTCATAATCTCAAGAGAATTGAGTGTAAGTGATTTTGGGCTTTTCAACATGGCAATATCAGTCATACTCATCTCTTCCCGCTTGTCAACTCTTGGCATGGATACTACCATGATAAAATTTGCCTCTTCATATTTAATCCTCAAAAAAAAGGCCGAAGTTAATTACGTGCTGAGAACAATTTTTCTTGTAAGGATCATAATAAGTTCTATCCTTGCTCTTGTAGTGTTCATTGCATCTGAAATAGTATCAACAAAAGTCTTTTACCATCCAGGTTTAACTTCACTTCTTAAATTAGCAGCTTTTGGCGGCTTAACTTTTTCTCTGTTAAATTATTTAAAATCCGTACTTCATACATATCAATTATTCAGAAAATCCGTTATCCTGCAGATTTTTATTGATTTGGGTAAGCTATTTACCGTGATAGTTTTAATATGGTATTTAAAAATGAGCGTTTTTATTGCTGTTGCAATTTTTGCTTTCATTCCTGTATTAGGCATCTTTCTTGGGTTTAAAAATATCTGTCCTGTATTCTTTTCAGAAAAAAAACCTATACAGAATCTCTTCAAACAACTTTTTTCTTATAGTAAATGGATGTTTGTAAGCAATACGTGTAATCTTATACTTCCGTATGTTGGTATCTTTATGATCTCAAGGATGTTGAGTAGCGAGGCTGCGGGTATCTATGGGTTGGCAGTTAATCTTACCTACATCTTTCCAATAATTATTTATTCTTTACACTCCGTACTGTTGCCGAAAGTATCCAGGTTTCGGGAAATAGCACAATTTGAAAAATATATAAGAGATGCTTTAAAGGTTTCACTTTATATGGGGATAATAATTGTCCCCTTCTTATTTTTCTCCCATGCTGTTATACAATTCTTTTTTGGTTCTCGATATCTCGGCGCCGTTCCCGTTTTTAACTGGTTTTTGTTAAGTTACACTATCCTCACCGTTAATACTACTCTCCATGTAGCACTATACTCTATGAGTAAGCCTTACATAATAGCTATAGCCGATGTGGTGAATTTGATGGTAATGATCATCGGGTGTTATATCCTCATACCCCTTTTTCATGCTGTGGCCCCAGCCCTCCTTATGTTGATTATCCATGCAAGCAATTTGGGTTTTTTTTCTCTGTATATTTTAAAGAACATACGTACGGGGACCATTCTATTTCACAATACACATTATTAAATTATATCAGAATGAATCATTATCAGTTTCTTAATCTTTCGCATAGCTAACGCATTCCCCGAGAGACCAGGAAATAAGGCCTAAAGTAAACAAAGGTAAAACCTTTAAAAAAGACAAAAGGTAAATCCTGTTTTTGAAATTGATAAACCCTATTTTGAAGAAAAGCTTCAGGGTAATAAGGGGAGAGAAAATTACATACAGAAACCTTCTCGATCGGGAAAATCTTTGACTTGTGATGCGTACCCGAGCAAAAGATTGACCATGATGATATTCATGGAGTAAAAATTTACTCAAGTTATCGATATTATGATGAAAAATAAGGATAGAGGGTACAAATCGCAAGCGATACCCTTTTTGCTCTAATCGCCAATGATATTCAGTATCAGAGCAATACGTTCCTTCTATAAAGGCGCCATATTTTTTAAAAACTTCTCTTTTATAAGACATATTTGCCCCGGCAATATCCCGTAACCATTTCGCATGGAGAGAAGGCATCCACTGGCTAAATTCGCAAAAGTAAGCTGCCCAGCCAACATAGCTTGCAGGATTTCCATTTGCAATAGCGCCCCCTATGGCCACATGAGCGGACTGATGGGCTTTAATAATCTCATTGACCCAGTTGCTATCAGCTCTGCAATCCGCGTCAATAAAAGCAATAACCTCTCCTTTCGCCACAGAAATACCAAAGTTGCGTGCATCCCCGCAATATTTCCTTTCCTGAAATTTATATACATTAACCTTGGGAAACCTTTCCTTAATAAATTTAGCCGTGTTATCATCAGGAGAACTATCAACAATAATTATCTCAAAGTCTTTATCGGATACTTGATCTTCTAAAGATTTGAGACAATCTTTTATTGTCTTCTCTGAATTATAGGAAGCTATGATTACTGACAATGGATATTTCTCAGGCATACAATAGTCTTATAGCAATTGCATATTCAATATGGATAAAGTAATGTCCATTCATACTGGATGTAACCCTCAGATTTTAAAAATTGTTTTGCTGTTTTTCCTTTCTTTTTCGTTCCGTTAGCTTAACGAGCAAGCCGTATATACCTCCCCGTAAAAGAAAATAAGGTATATGAATAAAAAAGTAATAGGGAATGAAAACCAATAAATGCATTAATTTGGCATTCAGTAGCTCAAAGAGAAAAAGGTTCCTGAGGAGAAGGTAAGCCCTGCGGAAGATAAATTTATTCATTGTGGAGGCATTCTTATGCCATACCCGTGCTTCTTTCACTACTACAACCCGAAAACCTTTCTGTGCTGCTCTGACATTGAAATCTGTTTCTTCAAAATAGACCCCATATATCGTTTGGAACGATCCGATCTTTTTAAAAACTGATGTCTTTATAAGATTTGAACAGCCTAAGATAGAATCGACCTTAGCTATTTCATCGCCTTTATTCCTGAAAATATCGCGTCCACATTTCAGTTTTTTTAGTCTTCCGGTCCAAAAATTTATCTTGTAACCAATATTGTCTATCGTTTCAGGATTGCTATAGGAATATACAACCGGGGCTATAACACCTATATTCTCATCCTGTTGCCCCACCTCAATGAGTCTTTTTAAAGAATCTTTCTCGACCGCAACATCATTATTGAATACCCAGATATAATCTATTTCTCTCTCCATGCCATAAGCAATACCTTGATTTACCGCTCTTACATAGCCAAGGTTCCTCTCATTCTCTATAAGAGAAACCTCCGGATAATAAAGAGATACTGCCGCCTGAGAACCATCGTTCGATTTGTTATCGATGACCAATATTTTACAATTATCTTTTGGATAATTTAGCTTCATTATTGAGGCGAGGCATTCTAAAAGATCATCTTTACCATTCCAGTTGACAATAGCTATCAGAACCGAGGGTATATCCATAGTATAGGAAGTAGTGCCATACATAATTTTTTTTGTCATTATTGAGTTTAAGACATTTCTGAGAGGCAAAAAGAGTATGGTTATAAAATGCAATTAAATTCTCTTACATGCCGGATAACTGCCAGACCTTTGATGAAGAAAAAAATATGCCAAGATAAGCATAAGATGGGAAAAATACCTAAGTTTTATTAGCAAATCTTTATAAATTTTGCATCAAAATGCATGATACTGTAGCACAATTTATTTCATAAGTAATTTATTTGTTTAATCTTATTACACAATAGTATCTGTTATTTTCATGCATCATGAAATAAAATAAAATACCGTAATATCCATTACTTTTCTGGTGCAATGAAGAAGCAAACCATATAGGGTAACTATGAGATTATCAAAAATATGAAAAGTGCGACATGTCGCATACGTGTGATATCACAGGAGTGTGACATGGCAAAGGAGAGGAATGAAGGGGTTCGTATACTATGCGGTATAGGGGTGAGGAAGATCCAAAAGACCTTCCTCACCCCATGTTAATCTTTTCTATGCTCTGGAAGTATGGAATACGTAATTCTGTAAACCTGATACTACTAAGATTGAATACTATTTAGCCTGTTTTTGGGTTTTCTTTGATTCATTTTTACATATTGGGCATACCAGGTAATTTTCATCGCAGGTCTCACACTGTTGAATAAGCCATTCCTTTGGTTCCTTCTTACAATCAGGACATTTCATTTTCCAGTCTATGGGATGATATGCTTTTCCCTTGATAGGTCTTACCCGCTCTGTTTCACATTTGGGGCACTTACTTTCTATCGATCCGGATTCTAAACCTCCTTTAGCCTTTTCCTGTTGTGCTTTACAAATTGAGCATGCCAGGAAATCTTCACCACAGGTATCGCAATGCTGAATGATCATCTCTTCCGGTTTTTGTTTACAGTCAGGACATTTCATTTTCCACTCTACGGGATGATATGCCTTTCCCTTAATAGGTCTTGAGCGTACTAATTTGCATTTGGGACACTTGCTTTCCATTGTCGTGGCATCTAGCTCAGCAGAAGCTTTTCGACACGCGGGGCATACAAGAACGTCTTTTCCACATTTATCACAATGATGAACAGCATCTCCTGATACTTCATTTTTACATTCGGGACAAACCATGGTCTTGGGTAAAAGTAACCCTCTTTTCCCTGGGCTTAAACTCTTTTCTTTACAGGACGGGCAAATGAGAGTCTCTTCATCTGTTGTGGCTTGTTCAGTAACTACAGTTCTTCTCCCTGGTTCTTCCTCTGAGTAAACAAGATTATCCAGCCAGGTTACCAAACTAAAAAACGCAACTACAGAAGCAATTGCAATTCCTAAAACTTTTTTATTCAACATCTTTTCAACCCCCTTTCTACGCTTAAAAGTCTAAAATAGGATACAGGTACTCTACAAGATGGTAAAGCGAGAAAATAGTATTTGAAAAAAGGAAACATGAAAAGGAATAATAAAAAATTCTTATGTTTAATATGGTATCGTCTAAAATCAGATCATAACATTGCAAGTAAGAGTATATCTAATCTTTTTTATAAAAATTGTCAACAAATTTATTTTAAGTAAACTATTAATAAATACTTATTGTTTGCTTTTTATTCGTGCCCATTCGTGGCTGAAATAGTACTTTATCGGGTTATTTTCTTTTTGTTTGAATCAAATCCCGTATTTTATTCAGGGTTGTTGTTAATTCCCACCAGCCGTTTTTAAATGCAGCATAGTCAGGTCCTTCCATAGCGGATGCGTATCGTACTGAATTAGCGTAGAACAGCCATTGTCTTATCCACAGATGTTCAATTTCTTCGTCAAAAGGATTCGATGCATCTGCCAATCCTTCTTTCCATGCTTTCAAAAGTAATTGTGTAGCAGATGAAACCATCTTGTCTGTTTCAACTATTGTATCGTTCAATCTGTCAAAGTGTTTATTAGCCCAATCTGTACTGTGACAACCCTGACAAACCTTCTTCATTTCAGTTTGCCGCCGCATCTGTTCGTTCTCATCAATAAGGTACTCAGAGGCCAATTCACCGGTAAGACTCGTGGGAAGGGATTGACCTTCCTTGTTTTTGATACTATAGGTTCTGCCATCTTTGGGTTGTGGATGGGAATAGATAAGTCCGAAAATCCTTACCCACAACCTTGCGCCGAAATCATGGGTTCTTGGTACAATTACCTTGCTGTCAGGAGTAGCTATGAGGCTGTTATGGCAGGTAGCACATGTAGGAGCCTGAAAATCTTTACCAACTCTCCAGGGAACGTTATTCCAATTCCATTCATGCTGGTTTGAGGAGAAAATATTCCCATGTTTACTCTCATGGTAAATGTTAAAGGCCGGTACATCCGGTTCGATATGGCATTGGGAGCATGTGTACGGTTTTCTGGCTATCTCTATTGAGAAGCTGTGTCTTGGATGGCATGAGGTGCATGATCCGCGGCTCTCATCCGGATTAATCCTTCCGACACCCTGATTTGGCCAATTTGTAAGATCAGGGACGTATATATCACCCATGCCGGAGGATATCTTTTTCATTCCAAGAACGGTAACTCTGGTTCCATGACAGGCATAGCAACTCTCTGCTTTTGCGCTATCTGATGCATTGAGGTGAATTATTTTATCATCTTGTATCTCTTTTGTACTTACAATTGCTTCAACAAGGCTATGATACTGAGGATTCTTTTGAAGATTATCCAATGCATAGGCCTTCTTGCTAACAGAATACTGGTCGGCTTCTGCAGAATGACAAATCTTACAGTCATTGGGAGATACAATTACGTTGATTTTGAATCCGAAATGCTCAAAATTGTCCTTGTGTGCAGAAGGATTCTGACTGTGGCACTCATAACAGCCAACGGCCACTGTCTGTAAGGATTCTGGTATTATTTCGCTTGAAATCCTTCTTTCTAGTGCAGGTTTTTTAAGCGCTCTTTCCGGGGTTGTTTTTGAATGCCTGCTTCTCAGCCAGTCTTCTACTATTCCGGGGGTATAATTTTTGTGACATATTATACATACCTGAGTCTGTTCGCTTAAATCGGGTGGGGGGGAGATCGCCTTTCTTTCGTCGGAAAACGTTTTCGATGGGTATGCAAAGGTATATACAAACAGCAAGGTTAAACAAAATGCGTGAATAAATATTTGCTTTATCATAAGACATCTCCTTCTCATAAGATAATTACAAAAATGGTACTCTTTATAGTACTCTTTGCAGTTTACCCCTCATCGTCTATTTCTTCCTTATAAAACATTTTATTATTTCCATAAGAATGAATGTAAGAGAAGAAAATCCGAAGATGGCTACCCAATCTTCTAATCCTAATAAGGTTATCTTGAAGATATCATGAAAGTAAGGGATGTAGATAACAGACATCTGCATAGCTAACGAAAGCGCAATTGCCAATAACAGTTTTTTATTGGTAAAAACACCGATTCTCAAGAGCGAGTGAGTAGCATTTCTGCAGTTAAATGAGTGAAACAACTGTGAAATAACTACAACAAAGAAGGCAATCGTTCTGGCGTGTGCAATATCACCATCTAATCCGTAAGGTATTACTTTGTCGGTAAACCAATCATTATAGAATGCGAGAAGGAATGGAATGCCTCCATACAATACATAGAGATAAGCCAAAAGGGTGCTGAATGCTATAAGAAAACTCTGTAATAGGATCAATGCAAAAAATCTTTTATCCATGAATCGTTTTGCTGAGCCTCTGTCTGGCAGGTTTATGGCACGGGAACCTGCTGTATCAGCGCTTAATGCCAATGCCGGTAATATATTTGTTACCATGCTTATCCATAGTATGTGCAAGGGAAATAATGGCGCCGGGAGTTTGAGAACTAAGGCAAAGAGTATAGCCAGAATCTCGCCGGCATTGCAGGAAAGCAAGTAGTGGATAGGCTTTCGTATGGTAGCATACATACTATTTACTTCGTCAACAGCTATTTTTGCCACTTCGGCAGCTGCAACACCCACAGGTACTTCTACTCTTCTCATAAAGAGTTTTATTATTTCCATAATAATAAACGTAAGAGAGGAAAATCCAAAGATTAAAATCCAATCTCCGGGTTCCAAAGGTATTACCTTAAAAATAGTATCGAAATAAGGGATATAGATAATACTCACTTGCATGGCTAATGAAATCCCAACTGCCAGAAGAAGTTTTTTGTTGGTAAAAGGCCCGATTGCGAATAATGAACGTCTTGCGTTCCGGCAGTTAAATGATTGAAATAGTTGTGAGATAACCATGACACAGAAGGCAATCGTTCTGGCCCGCACAATATCACCGTCGAATTCGTAGGGTGCTGTTTTACCGTTAAACCAGTTATTATAGAATGTTTCGAATGCCGCATCAAATCCATACAACACATAGAGATACGCCAGGAGGGTACTGAATGTTATGAGGAAGCCTTGTAATACAATTAATTTACCAAGACTTCTGTCTATGATTTGTGCTGTTGATCTTCTGGCCTGCCTTCTCATAATATGCGGATCTACGGTATCTACACCTAATGCTAATGCCGGTAATCCATCGGTTGCAATGTTGATCCATAGTATCTGGATTGGAAATAGGGGGAGGGGGAGATTGAATAAGGAGGCGAAGAGCATGGTCAATACTTCACCGGCATTACAGGAAAGCAAGTAGTGGATAGACTTTTTAATGTTATCGTAGATACCTCTTCCTTCTTCAACAGCCGCTACAATAGATGCAAAATTATCATCGGTTATAATAATATCAGATGCCTCTTTAGTAACATCCGTACCGGTAATACCCATAGAGATACCGATACTTGCCTCTTTCACAGCAGGGGCGTCATTTACCCCATCCCCGGTCATAGCAACAACGGCGCCTTGTTTCTTCCACGCCCTTACGATCCGGATCTTATGCTCAGCAGAAACTCGTGCATACACGGCTATCTTTGGCACTTCTTTTTCTAAGGTTTCATCAGAGAGGGTATCTAATTCCATTCCATCGATAACCTTTAAGTTTTCTTTCAGAAATCCCAATTCTTCTCCGATTGCACGTGCAGTATTCCTATGGTCTCCCGTAATCATAACCGTTGTTATACATGCCCTGTGACAGGTGACAACAGCATCTTTGACTTCCGGCCGGGGAGGGTCAATCATAGCTACAAGTCCGGCAAAGATCATATCCTTTTCAATCGTATCAGGGGTTGGTTTCTCAGGCAGGTGGTCAAGTGTCTTGAATGCTATACCAAGAACGCGTAAAGCAGCCCCGGCCATCTTGTTGTTTTTATCCAGGATAACACGGATATCCTCTTCTGTTAAATTCCTTACGTTCCCCTCGACATAGATCTTTGTGCAATCCTTTACAATAACGTCCGGAGCTCCTTTGGTAAAAACAAGGAACTCAGGCGGCATACTTCTCATCGTTGACATCTTTTTCCGGTCGGAATCAAAGGGAATCTCTGATATCAGGGGAAATTTTTTTTCTAATGCTTCTTTACAAACATCTGCCTTAGCTGCAGCGCTAATAATAGCGCCCTCCGTAGGATCTCCAATGATTTTCCACGCACTATCTATTTTTTTAAGATGGGCATTATTACACAATACACCGATTTCAAGGACCTTCCTGAGTGTTTGATGATCAGTTTCTGAAAGGGGTATGCCCCGATAGGAAAAGTCTCCTATCGGGGCATACCCTGTTCCCGAAATATCAAAGGTTTTACCATTGGCAAATATCTTCCTGATGGTCATTTCATTTTGAGTGAGCGTACCTGTTTTATCTGAGCAAATGACATTAGCACAACCCAGTGTCTCCACCGAAGGTAATTTACGGATTAATACATGCCGCCTTACCATACGCTGTACCCCCAGCGCTAAAGCTATTGTTACTATGGCAGGGAGGCCTTCGGGAATAGCAGCAACGGCAAGGCTGACTGATATGAGGAATGCCTCCAGTAATGGACCTTTCCTCCATATCTCTAAAAAGAAAACGAGAGCTACAATCCCTAAACATACATACACTAACTTTCTTCCAAATACTTCAAGCTTATGCTGGAGGGGGGTTGCCTCCTTTCCTGCCCCTTGAATGAGACTTGCAATTTTACCCAATTCGGTATGCATCCCCGTTGTTACAACAATGCATTTGGCTTTCCCATTCGTTACCGAGGTGCCCATAAACACCATATTTTTTCTGTCTCCAATAGGCAAAGAGGGGTCGGGAAGAGGTTCTGCAGACTTGGTGACCGGCGTCGATTCTCCGGTGAGGGATGCTTCCTGGGCACTTAAACTATAGGAAGAGTATAATCTTCCATCGGCAGGGACATAGTCACCGGCATCCAGAAGAACGATATCCCCAGGTACAACGTCCCGTGAAGGGATAGAATGTATTTCGCCATCCCGTGTTACCCGTGAAAAAGGCGCCGATAGCTTTTGCAAGGCTGCAAGAGATTTTTCAGCACGGTATTCCTGGATAAACCCAATAATGGCATTGATAATAACGATAGCAATGATGGCTAATGCATCATCCCATTCTTTTAAAACTCCGGAAACTATGGCAGCCGCAATCAATATTAGTACAATAAAGTTATTAAATTGTCCCAAAAAAAGCATAAAAGGAGATACACCTTTTTTTTCCTCCAATTGGTTATGCCCGTATTTTTCAAGCCTATTTTTGACCTCGGCATGGCTAAGGCCTGTATCGGCGTTAGTCTCCAGTTTCCTTATTACCTCATCAGCCTGCATAGTATACCAGTGTGTGTTACCCATTATTCCTATCCTCTGGAAATAGTGAATTCTTTAAAGGTTAAAAATCTTTTTTCTATTACCGTATTTTATTATTTCCATGATGATAAATACAAGAAAAGAAAATCAAAAGGCTATAAATCTGCTTCTCATAAAAGAGTTTATACTTTTTCTCTTCGTAAAGGAGGGTCTGATTGGCGGATTGCTCATGAGACAGGCTTTGTGCAAATGCTAATCTGCTATGAGAATTTTTTATTTACATAGTCAAATTAGGTATTAAAATTGAAAAAAGAGGATTGATGATTTTTTCGTACCCAGTCTTTTTAGAGTTGTTCAAAAAACTGTTACCATTAAGAAGGGGGTGGATCCACTTCGCTTAGTTCATCATGCTTGATGTATTAGAGCTTCAATCCTGCAGGGTAACCCTTCCGGATTGCTCTCCCGTGTGCATATTCAGGCAGAGAGCAAGGCTAAAGCCTTGCCCTACCTTTTGATAAGAGATAAAAGGAACCGAGCGAAATGAATCCACCAAACTGAAACTGAATTTAGTGGTTCGTTTTAATACCCGCCACTTTTACGTTGCGGTGTGGTTTCTGTCTGTGTATAGGAGTCAGGATCTTTTTTGAATGTTTTCTTGCACTGTTCTGAACAGAAATAGTAAGTTTCTCCGTCATGCTCTTCTGACGGTGCCTTTTTTATATTGCTTACTTCCATATTACATACAGGATCTTTAGCAGCCCCGCTTTCTTCACTTTCCATCCCTGCTTTTGTTTGAATTATGTATCCATTTGACTCATAGCGGTTCTGTTTACTCTCAGCTTCATAAATCCCGTATGCCCATGTAACCGTACTCATATAAGCGCCACCGAAAACTATAACAAAAACCGGTATTAAAGTTCTTCGTAAGATAGTATTCATCGTGTAGCCTCCTCTTAAAAATTATTAAAGATTTAAATAACCTTTGCATTGTAATTGGAGAGCAAATTATATACCAACCATAAAGGTAAATTCACGTTACTACAGTATTCAACAATATGTCAAATAGAATTAGTGGATCAAATAGCATGCATTATTATTAATAAGAGTATATTCCCTGTATTCGGCTCCCTGTCTTATAGATTTTTATTTTGTACTTGTTAAGCATTATGCTACAATCTGGCACTTACTATGCTCACTTACCATTGACCATTATAAAAATTATCAAAGTGTGAAGATATCAACGATAATTCTTACGGTAACTGCGATTATAGGCGCATTTGCACTTGGAGTAGTTACTCAGGTACTCTGGCCATCAGAAAAGGTTAACGCACTCTGGCTTATTATTGCCGCCGCATGTTTCTTCATAATATCGTATCGTCTGTATGGCGCATTTCTTGCAGCAAAGGTGCTGAGTCTCGATGATAGAAGAATACCCCCTTCAAAAAGATTAAGAGACGGCAGGGACTATCACCCTACTCACAAATGGGTACTGTTTGGTCATCATTTCGCAGCAATTGCAGGGGCTGGTCCATTGATAGGTCCGGTACTTGCAGCGCAATTCGGATATCTTCCGGGTTTTTTGTGGATATTGATAGGAGCGTCACTTGGCGGCGCTGTTCATGACACGGTTATTCTTGCAGCATCGGTAAGGAGAAACGGCAAGTCACTGGCACAGATAGCCGGCGATGAGGTTGGCCCGCTTACCGGGATTACAGCAGCAATAGCAATCTTATTTATTATCATCGTTGCACTGGCAGGGCTGGGTCTTGCTGTTATCAATGCCCTCTCCCACAGCGCCTGGGGCGCATTTACCATAGCTGCAACAATACCTATAGCGCTGTTTATGGGACTGTATCTCTACAAAATCAGGTATGGAAGGATAGCAGAAGTCAGTATTATTGGTGTTATTCTTTTGGTGTTGGCTGTCTTTTTTGGCAGTTATATCCCTGGATCTGGTCTTGAGCCATATTTTAATCTGGACAAAAAACTCCTTGTCTTTCTGATGGCTCTTTATGGTTTTATTGCATCGGTTCTTCCCGTCTGGATGCTTCTCTGCCCCAGAGATTATCTTTCTACCTATATGAAAATAGGGACGGTTATACTCCTTGCGCTTGGTGTACTATTCCTGGCGCCTAATATCCATATGCCCGCCGTTACAAAATTTGTTCATGGTGGTGGTCCAGTAATACCGGGAACGCTATTCCCATTTATGTTCATAACTATTGCATGTGGGGCACTCTCTGGTTTCCATTCTCTTGTTGCGTCAGGTACTACTCCAAAAATGATTGAAAATGAGTCTGAGATAAAGATGATAGGTTTTGGCGCTATGCTTGTGGAAGGATTTATCTCGGTGATTGCTATTATTGCCGCAACGATATTGATGCCGGGAGATTATTTTGCGATTAATACTCATCTATCATTTGATGAATTGGCACGGCTGGGTTTTCCCATAAATCATATTATTGAACTTTCCGAAGACGTAGGTACCAATATTGCCGGAAGACCGGGAGGCGCAGTTTCTCTTGCAGTCGGTATGGCTTCAATATTTTCAAGCCTTCCAGGTATGAAAACCCTTATGCCGTATTGGTATAACTTTGCGCTCATGTTCGAGGCCCTTTTTATTCTTACAACCGTTGATACAGGAACCAGGGTAGCCAGGTTTATTGTCCAGGAACTGGGTAGTCATGCGTACCGTCCTCTGGGAAGAACAAACTGGATTCCCGGAACAATACTCTCAAGCTTTCTTGTAGTAGGATCATGGGGTTATCTCATCTATTCAGGGAATATATCAACCATTTGGCCGATGTTTGGCGTTGCAAATCAACTCCTTGCGGCGATTGCCTTCTGTGTGGGTACAACGATCATAATAAAGATGAATAAACTCAAATATGCCTGGACAACATTTCTGCCTATGGTATTTATGTTTGTTACCACCTTTACGGCATCTTACAAACTCTTTTTTGATTTTATTGAAAAATCAGCCTCATCGGCAATACGATCTGAAGCACTTACCTTTCGGTTTGATGCCATCCTCATTGCCGTCATGGTAACCCTTGCCATAATTACCCTCTTTGATTCGATTCATAAGTGGTATGGTTATCTATCAGGAAAAAGAAAGATGATAACAACTGAGGTTATTGAATGGATTCACCATGCAGAAACATCTTAACAGTACATGTGCCATATCATATTCTCATATGTCTCACCTTTGTGACATGTCACACGTTCACCACACCGCATTCTTATAAACCTATTGCTGTATAGCGTTTTTACCTTATAAAGAAATAATATGGAAAATTTGCTATTCATGCTATATTCAGGTATAGCCGTCCTTTCAATGCATTATTAAAAGTATTTATGATGTAACATCTTACCCCTTTAAGACCGCAATAAACGATACCGAATTTTTCTATTCTTCTGTAGTATCAAGAATTCAGGAATCTCCTATTAGCGCAATTAAATTTTGTTATTTTTCTACTCCTTCTTTACTTTGGTACATTTTTTTCTCATGTGTTTTCATAAAACGTTCATAAAAGGGATACTATGGTCTGTCCGGAGGTATTCTTTTATAAATTAATTTTACAATAAGCAAGGTCGGGAGGAAGTAAAAAGATATGAATCATAAAAAATTATTAGCAAGGTTAGCAAGCGCATATTTCATCGTAATTCTTATAAGCCTTTTCTGTAGTAATATCAATACCTCTCAGGCAGCATGGGTTAAAGGCGCTGTGGATGCTCCGAAATGGTTTTCTGAGTTTCAAAGACATTCTTCTCGGGCAATTGCAATTGACTCCTATAAACGACCTCATGTTGTTTATGGAGGGGATCACCTTTACTATGCATACCATAACGGTAATACCTGGATTTATCAGACAGTAGATGTATCACCGGGGGTAGGGCAGTATGCCTCCATAGCAATTGACGCGTCAGGCAAAGTACATATAAGCTATTACGATGCAACGTATGGTAACCTTAAATATGCTACCAATAAATCCGGCCCCTGGATAAAAACTACTGTAGACAGTACCGGCGACGTGGGGAGCCATACCTCAATAACGGTTGATTCATTAAATAAGGTGCATATCAGTTATCTTTATTTTGATTCTACTGCGGAAGAAACTAAGCTTAAATATGCCACCAATAAATCTGGCTCCTGGATAAAGACCATCCTTGGTAGCGGGGGTTGGGATAATTCCATAGCAGTTGATAAATCAGGCAAGGTACATATATGCTATCAAGAGGCTAGTGATATCCTGGAGACCAATCTTCTCAATTATGTTACCAATACATCAGGTTCATGGGAAATCGTAGCTATAGGCAACTTTGGTATGTTCTCTTCAATAGCAATTGATACGGCGGGTAAGATACATATCAGTTATTATAATGAATCTCATGGCGATCTTAGATATGCTACCAATAAATCCGGTGTATGGGCAACAGAGATCATAGATAATAGCGGGATAAGTGTAGGTATGTTTACCTCCTTAGCACTCGATACGTCCGGCAAGGCGCATATCAGCTATTACGATGGTTATCCTAATTCTAACCTTAAGTATGCTACCAATAAGTCAGGCTCATGGATAAAAACTACTATGGATAGCTACGGGGATGTTGGTTGGTTTACCTCGTTAACGCTTGATACATCAGGTAAGGCTTATATTAGCTATTACGATGATTCCAAAGGTTACTTTAAATATGCTACCAATAAGTCAGGCTCATGGGTAAAAACTATTATGGATAAGAATGGGATTGTAGGTGAATATACCTCCTTAGCGATTGACACAGCAGGCAAGATGCATATCAGTTATTATGATTGTTTTAAACGTGACCTTACCTATGCCACCAATAAATCCGGCTCATGGGTGAAAACTATCGTCGACAGTTACGGAGATGTAGGCCGGTACAACTCCATAGCGCTTGATACTGCAGGTAAAGTACACATCAGCTATTGTGATAATTCTAAAAACGACATTAAATATGCTACGAATACATCTGGCTCATGGGTAAAAACCGTTGTGGATAATACGGATGTAGGTCCATATACCTCTCTAGCAGTTGACTCATTCAGTAAGGTTCATATTAGCTACTATGATTTTAATAACGACAGTCTTAAATATGCTACCAATAAATCCGGTGCATGGGTAAAGAAAACTCTGGAGCATGGAGGAATATGGTCATCTATAGCCGTTGATACTTCAGATAAAATACACATCAGCCATTATTATTCCGGTCTTACATATACGACCAACAGATCTGGCACATGGGCAAGCACCCTTGTGGAGGGTATTACGCTTATGGGTTTCTCTACCTCTATGGCAATTGATACCTATGGTAAGACGCATATCAGTTATACCAATGGCGATCTCAAGTATGCTACCAATAAATCCGGTGCATGGGTAAAAACAACCGTTGACAGTGCTGCAGATTCAGTAGGTGATTATAACTCAATAGCAGTAGATACATCCGGCAAGGCACACATTAGTTATTATGATGAGAGTACTGATAATCTTAAATACGCTACGAATAAATATGGCAATTGGTCTAAAGCAATCGTGGACTCACATGGGTCTTTAGGATTATATACCTCCATAGCGCTGAATGCGTCAAATAAGGTATACATCAGCTACTACGATTTGAGTAATGGCGATCTCAGGTATGTTACCGATGCCTCTTCCTTATCTCCATCAGACTTGTATGTAAAAGAGACCGAAGATAGTGCAGGTGCGGAGGTTCCCGATGAGGATACTATCTCCGATACGACATCAGGTATTATGCAAGTCGGCTATCATGGGAATGTTGGCGATAAATCTAACTCCACCACCACGTATTCAATTTCCGGATATATCCTGGATGAAAACGGATTTCCAATAGAAGGTGTAAAACTGAATCTTGGAATAAGAGGACATATCGATACTACAAAATCAAATATGAATGGGTTCTTTGAGTTTAAAAATTTACGGAAAGGTATTTATCGCATTACAGCGGAAGAAAACAGTTATAAAAAATACACACGGGAGATAAAACTTCTCAGAAAAGAAGAAAAAAGTATGGTCATCAAATTGATTAAGAAAAATAAAGAGAAGTATGATATAGCTTTACAGTATTGATAATATGGATAGAGAAAGGAAAAGGACAACCACCCTCCCATCAAGAGACTGTGTCGTAATTATCAAAATTTTTTATAAAAAAGCGGACTCTCGGAGAGATAAAGAATGCGGGATGTGATAGAATATACCCCTAAAAAGGAGGT
>NZ_SZPP01000073.1:0-13272 GCF_030263775.1 Candidatus Jettenia sp. AMX1 | reverse complement strand
CGGTGAAAAGTTCTCGCTCCTGAACACAAATCCAGGGTCTCTGCCGCATACCCTGTCGAGTGAGCTTGTTGCCCCTACGATCTCATCCGGATGCCCCGTAAATCCCTCATGTCTGAAGGGTGGTAAATATCTACCGCCACGGATATACTTTACATTCTTCCAGCTTCCCCAGCCTTCATCTCCTAAATCCCAGATGAGTCCGGTTGTCTGACCTCTTTCGTAATGACAACTCGCACATGCATACTCTCCTTGTAACGCTCACCTCTGGGAAGCGGCTCCCATTCAGGCCCTGTCTGTATCGTTGCTATTACCTGTGGCGTCCCCGCCATTATCTCACCGGCTGTTACTACCCCGGTTATCCCAAGGACTGCAACTAAGCCGATCTTTACTGTTTTCGTAAACATACTGAGCCTCCTTAAGCAATGTAAAAATTCCAAAATTAACAATTAACTAACCATAAAAAATCCAGACTACTCTCTTCTTCTATATCTTCATGTAAATATCTTTCCAGAATCACCTCCTTTTATTTATAATAATTTACAAAAATAACTTTGCCGTTATTGTCATCCCAGACATAGCAAGTAATTACACTGAATTGCGCTACGCTTTTATTGCCAGCATACGTACTGGTAATGACAAATATTAAAGAAGCGGGAAAACCAATAGGTTAAAATGTATAAATTTTAAGAGTATCTACTTAAGAATTCCGCACTTACCTTAGTTATAAGAAATAGTAAGCAATGGAAATGCCAAGATATATCAACTCAAATAATATAAACGTAAATATCATTAAAAAAAGAACTTAGATATGTTTAAAATTTTCTTTACGAAAAATTGAAAATTTTACATTTGACGATGATAAGTCTGATAGGGGGTTATCGGATGAATTAATTTTGTATTAAACCTTGTAATTATTACACTTAGGACAATGCCTAAATATGGGCATTATTGCGCCCATTCGCTGGCAGATAAGCAGAGTTTTGTTATATTGTATTTTGCAAGCTTGTTTTGAAGTGTTGTGCGAGGTATACGCAATATCTCAGACATACGCACCTGGTTACCCTGTGTCTTTTGGTATGCCCAGATGAGAAGTTTTTTTTCTGCCTCACCGAGGGTTTCTTGTAAATCAATAGAATCAATCGTGGAAAGTTCGATAGGAAATATGCCAGAGGGTGCATTTCCCTCCACTACATTTATGGGAAGATTTTTCGGTATAATGGTACGAGAAGAACAAAATGCCACGGCATGTTCAATAACGTTTTCTAATTCCCGGATATTCCCAGGCCAATTATATAATAACAGTAAATTGAGCGCCTCTTGTGATATTGATTGAACATCAACACGTTGCCGTATGGCATATTTTTTCATAAAATAATTTACGAGGAGAGGTATATCGTCTTTTCTTTCCCTCAGTGGCGAAAGATGAATAGTAACTACATTAAGCCGGTAATACAGGTCTTCTCGAAACTGACCTTTCTGTACCAATTTCTTCAGTTCCTTTTTTGTTGCACAGATGACACGGACGTCGACAGGGATAGTCTCTTCTCCTCCAACACGCTCAAACTCCCGTTCCTGGAGTACCCTGAGTAGTTTGACCTGCATTTCTAAGGGAATATCATCCACATCATCGAGAAATATAGTGCCTCCATCAGCTAATTCAAAACGTCCACGCCTTGTTTTTATTGCCCCTGTAAAAGAGCCTTTCTCATGTCCAAAGAGTTCACTCTCCAGAATTTCTCTATTTAAGGCAGCGCAACTCAGTTTTACAAAAGGCATATCGCATCGATTACTATTGTAATGGACTGCGCCGGCTATTAGTTCTTTTCCGGTACCACTTTCGCCCTGGATAAGTATCGTAGTATCACGATTAGATACGGTACTGATAATCTCAAACACCTGTTTCATAGCCTCGCTTTTTCCTATAATATTGTCGTACCCATACTGGCTAAGAACTTGTTGCTTCAACAGGGTATTTTCTGCAATCATATTTTTGTGCCTAAGCGCCTTCTGGAGTTTGATAATTAATTCTTCCAGGGAAAATGGCTTGGTGACATAATCGTATGCCCCTTCTTTCATAGCTATAACAGCATTTTCAATGGAACCATAAGCAGTCATAAGGATGACAACAATATCCGGATATGCTTTTTTTACTTCTCTCAGGAAATCTATACCATCCATCTTAGGTAAGCGTAAATCGGTTATTACTGCATCGAAGCTTGTGGATTGCAATATTTTAAGACCTTCAATAGCATTTGGTAGAGAAGTAACCTTATATCCCTCTTTCACCAACTTATCTTCAAGGGAAATACGTATAAGTTTTTCATCATCAACTACGAGCACTCTACTCTTCATAATAGATGTACCACTATTCTTCTTTAAAGCAAGGGAGGCATAGTATAAACGTGGTTCCTTTATCTACCTTACTTTCAACATGGATTTCTCCACAATGATCTTCTATAATTCTTTTTGAAACAGCTAATCCCATGCCCAGCCCCTTTTCACCCTCTTTATTCTTTGTAGTAAAAAACGGTTCGAATATCTTATTCGTAATCTCATCCTGGATACCACATCCAGTATCAATAATGTAAACCGTAACACATGCTGTATGTTTTTTGCAAATATCGGTCTTTATCGTAAGTGTTCCTCCGTTTGGCATACTCTCAATAGCGTTAACCATGATATTAATAAATACCTGAGAGATATGGTCAGCGTCTACATAAGAAAAAGGAAGAGATTCATTCAATTCTCTCTGAATAAAGATATGATCAGGCTCAATTCTATGCTCTATAAACTCAATAGAACTCTTCATGATTGTATTAATGTTATTTTTGGATACACAAAGAGTATACGGCCTGGAAAAAGTTAAAAGCCGCTTTACTATTATCTCAACTCGTTTCAGTCCTTCCAGCATGAGAGCGGAATATTTTTTTGTCTGGAAGATATTTTCAGGCTCATTTCCCAGCATACTGGCAAAATTTTGTAAACCTCCCAATGGATTATTGATCTCATGAGCTACATCAGCCGCAAGCTCACCTACAGCCGCAAGGCGCTCTGCGCGTAATAATTGCGCCGTCCGGTCTTCCACCTTTTGCTCAAGATTTGAATATGATTCCTTTAACTTCACTGCCATTTGATTAAATTCCCGGGCAAGAAGACCAACTTCATTCTGGGAGATAATTGATATGCGATGATTAAGATTTCCGGCAGCAATAGCTTTTGCCCCTTCTGCTAATTGCAGTATAGGCTTTGTGATTCGGTTGGTAAGTGAGATACCAATAGCAACAACTACTGTAATACAAATCACCATCAGAGCAATAACACGGGTCTTTAGTTTTTCAACCGGAGCAAATGCCTCTGTTATATCCTGTTTTGCCACGAGTCCCCATTTGAGAATGGGAATATGCCGATAGGCAGAAAGCACTTTGGTATTCCTATAATCCATAGATTCCTTTATCCCCTCTTTACCATCAGAACTTAATACCGATGGGATATCTGAAGTAGAATGGATAGCGCTCGTGAATTTCAGGGCTGCTCCTTGCTTATGACGAAGATCATTTAAATAAACGATGTCTTCCCCGCTCCTCCTTACCAGGAGCGTTTCTCCCGTATCTCCCATTCCAGGCCAGTTACGAATCAGTGGTTCAATACTATTTTTGACGTTAACATCAAGCAATATGATACCAATGATAATATCACTGCTCTCAAGGGTAACAGTATCCGTCATACATACAGGGCAAAAATACGTCATATAATTTTGTCCGGTAAGCTCAGAGGTGTAAATATCCTTTACTGCTACATCTTTTTTTTGAAGGATATCAATATAGTCGTCGAATGAATGCAGAGTTTTGCCAATGATATTGGGATATGTTGAGATGACAACCTCTCCATTAGCACCATCGATAATAGAAATAATATTATAATGTTTGTAAAATTGTTTCAGGATATGAAGATTATCTAAAATTCTTATGTAATTTATCCGGCCTGCCTCTGAACTTATCAGTTGTTCAACACTTTCAAATCTTCGCCTTTGTTGTAAAAGACTGGTTGCCGCAGCAGCAAGCACTTTATTGCGGGCAATTATCGAAGTATCTGTCAATCGCTCTTCTAGCCAACTGCTCAACTCATTCTTTTTTAAATCAGCAATAGAGGTAAGCTGTTCAACGACTCTTTGTTCTATAGCACTCTTGCCACTGTAATATTCCATAATACAAACCACCAACAATGGCACAGTAGTCAGGAAACAAATGCAGCAAATAAGCTGTACTTTAATACTCTTGAAGATATTTTTATAATAGTTCATAGCATGACTATCCATACGTGCTATTATGAATAATTCTTATAAAAAATATATTTTTAGGAGATATAACCTGTTTTTAATAATAACAAAATCACTCATTATCTTTCAAGTTTCACTCATATGATCTTATAGAGAATCCTTATCCCCTGGAGAAGCAAGTAGTTCATCCTTATTTATAATCTTCATAAAGATAGAGGAAAAGAAGGAGATATTTAAAGGAAGTTCCGGAAAGAAATAGAATTGATATACAGAAAAGGAAAAGGGGCCACTGTCATTTTTTGTGACCCCATTTCTTATCGTTTTACTGATTGTTTAATCTCTTATACTTCTTTGAAAGACTTGAAGAATCTATGTATCTGCAGTCTTAGCATAATAAAGTCATTAGGCTTATTTTTCTAATACAAACGCCACAGGAATAAGGCAATCTGCCGTAACGCGTATATCGGTATCTGGCGATGTATATACGACAACAGAAGATGTGCCGCTCAATGTTACCGGATGTGTATGGACATCCCAGAGCTGAGGTAATGGCAAACCTGTACTCCCATCCCAATCACTGGTAACAAGAGGCGGACCGGCTATCTGTGTACCGTTAAAGGTCGTTTTTTCATTGGATAAATTAAATTCATTTTCATGTGGTTTGAGATAACCCCCTCGTTGCCCATCAGCCCCACACATGGTAAAAAGTCCACTACCGGATAAGGCTGGATGGGTGAAAGTAAATGTCCCGGTATGATCAAACTTCGAATCATTAAGCGCATCATAGATACGTACCTGTTTGCCAGTGGTAGACTCATCACTATATACGGCAATAAGCGTTGCGCCTTTAAGCATTCTTGCGCCAATAACATCTGCAGATATTAAATCTCGGCCTTTCGTTGTTGTTGTTCCATTAAAGTTAATAACAACCTTATAGTCTATATTGGGATTATTTGCCGGTATGAATGGAGTTACATTTGCCCTATAGGTGTGATTTCCAATGAACTGCCAGCATGTGTCACTATTATCAGCTCTTTTGGTGCCATTTACACGATTACCATTAAATACTACTACGGATCCAAGGCCTGTTGCGTTAGTATCCGAAAAATTCCAGTAAAGAAAAGCCCTCACGATAGTGCTACCATTTGGAACTCCTCTTAAAGAAATCCAGCCTGAGGTTTTATCTGCCAACGCTATTCCATTTGCAACATGACTGGCATTAGAAATGGTAACACTTGGAGCAATTGTTTTTTCATTAGGAAGTTTTGGCTCAAGGGCTAAAGATAGTACTCCTGTATCTGTCGCGCCATTAGCGGCAAAAATTACTTTGTTTTGTGAAATCAGCATAATACCTATCAAGGCAAAAGCAGATAAGATTAATTTCTTCCTCACTATTTCCCCTCCTTTAGAGACTTAAGCACTTAGATTAAAGTAAATTTATTTTTCTAATACAAATACTACAGGAACAAGGCAGTCAAGATTTGCAGCATTGGGATCTTTTGCTGTATAGACAACAATAGAAGATGTTCCACTAAATGTTACTACATGTGTATGAACATCCCAAAGCTGAGGTAATGGCAAACCTGTACTCCCGTCCCAGTCGCCACCGGCAACAGAAGTACCAGCTACCTGTGTGCCGTTAAAGGTCGTTTTTTCATTGGATGTATTAGCATGAGTATCATGCCCGGAACCACGCTGTCCATCGGCGCCGCACATGGTGAAAAGCCCACTGCCGGATAAGGCTGGATGTGTCAGGGTAAATGTCGCACTCCCTGAAAATTCTGAACCGTTTAGCGCATCATAGATACGTACCTGTTTGCCGGAGGTAGACGCATTGCTATACACAACAATAAGTGTCGCCCCTTCAAGCCTTTTTGTCTGGGATTCCGTTGGAGCCCATGGGTTTTGACCTGTGGTTGATATTATTCCATTAAAATTAATAACAACTTCATAATCCTGATTTGGATTGTTTGCCGGTATGAATGGAGTTACATTTGCCCTATAGGTATGATTTCCCGTCAACCCCCAACATGGGTCAGCGCTATCAGCTCTTTTGATGCCATTTACTCGATTACCGTTAAATACTACTACGGATCCAAGGCCTGTTGCGTTAGTATCCGAAAAATTCCAGTAAAGAAAAGCCTTCACAACAGTACTACCATCTGGAACACCTCTCAAAGGAATCCAACCTGAGGTTTTGTTTCTTAACGCTATCCCGTTTGCCACATGACTTGCGTTAGAAATAACATTAATTGGATCCACGGTTTTTTCTACGGTAGTCTTTGTATCAGTTACACCATTAGCAGCAAAAATTACCTTGCTTTGTAAAACCAAGATAAAACCTACGAGAGCAAAAGCAGATAAGATTAATTTTTTTTTCACTATTTCCCCTCCTTTAACAAGCCTAAGCGCTTAATTAAAATAAATGTATTTTATTCATGCGTAACAAATGAATTATTGTGCCATACTATCTCCCTTCTTATTTAAAATTATTTTTTGATATGTAAGTATCAAAGTTATGGAGAATTGTATTGATTTCTAAGATGCTATGGAAATTTAATTTTTAGTCTTTGGCTTTCCCAAAGTTTTGATTATTGCATTTTCCAAAGAAAAGGTATTATCAGGTTTACAATTTGACGTGCTTTTCCATAAGAAGCTTCAAGTGATGCAAATGCTGCTTTTCAAAATTTACCTTTTGGAAGAGATAGGAAGATTATAATTATAAATCAAACTTTAATATCGTGAGCTGCTTACTTTCAATATCCGTTCTTGGCAATTTTGAAACTGTCTTGTATAAGGGCTGATTTATACATAAAAGCAAAAACATTGTCAATAAAAAATTAAAAAGGAAATCAGCGCTTTCAGAATTTATACAGCTCACGTATTTGCAGCTTGATGTTGGCTATAGAGTATAGTAGAATTATGTAATTTAAACTTTAACCTCGCCATTTTCTCAATTCTGAAAACTACACTATGGTAAAAGGGGTAAATCTTTTTAGCGGTATTGGCAGAAAATTACTCTGCTGGTTTTTGCTATTATCTATTTTACCTATTATCATGGTTGCCATTCTTACCTATCGGTATGCGCGGGAAACCATTAAAAGCGAGCTCCTTAACGAAGAGGCATTCCTTGCAGAGGGAATCAAAAATCATATCCTAACGATACTCAATGCAGGTGAATACTCATCACAGTTTTTTGCATCCGATGAGTTTATCCGAAAGCATTTAGAGATATTAAATCATGCGCCAGATAACAAGCATGTCGTCAAAAGATTTAACGATTACATGGTATATAAAACAAGTCTCAATAAAGATTTTCACGAGACTTTTGTTTTAAACTGGGCAGGAATTATTGTAGCATCGAGCAATAAAAATAGTATCGGTAAAATCGAATCTGGCACAGATTATTTTACCTATGGTAAGAAAGGACCCTATGTAAAAGATGTCTACACGGACGAGAATACAGGAGAATATTCAATAGCCTTTGCAGCCCCAATTTTAAAAAAAAGAAACCGGAAGTTTCTTGGTGTACTCGTCATAAGATTTAATGCAAACAAATTAAATGAAATCACAACAGGGAAAAGGCTTGATAGGAAAGAAGACACGGGTATGTTCCTGAGAAGAGGCAAGACAAGTGAAGCATATCTTGTAAATAAAAACCATCTGTTGATTACCAATTCGAGATTCAAGGAAAATGCAATTTTATCCCAGCCGGTTACTACAGTTCCTGTAACTGCCGCACATAACTTTGGAAAAGAGATCGTGGGTGTATATAGAAATTATATGGGAAAACAGGTGCTTGGGGCTGCACGGTATTTAAAAAAAATGCAGTGGGTTTTATTGGTTGAAACAGACGAATCAGAGGCATATTTCCCAATCTCCAGATTCAAGTATCGGGCTATTACTGTTGTAGGCATATGCATTATTGGTGTAGTATTTATTTCATTGTTTATTTCGAGAGGAATTATCAATCCTATTATCCTTCTCGTTAAAGGGATGAAAAGAATAGCAGAAGGTGACTTAAATTTCCGGGTAGAAACACAAGTAAAAGATGAATTGGGGGAGCTTACAGACTCATTTAACCACATGGCCGATGATATTCAGGATGCCCGTGAAAAATTACTCAAGCTAAAGGCTGATCTTGAGGAAAGAAAGGAATATTTAGAAAATATCTTAAAATATGCAAATGAATTAATATTTACCTTAAACATTCAGGGAAATTTCACCTTTATCAACCCAAAGATTAAAGAATGGGGCTATGATGAAGAAGAGCTAATCGGCCAACCGCTGATTTCCATCCTCTTTGATAAACGGCAGGAAAATGTAGATCAGCTTATTTACCATGGTTTTAGGAAAATATTTGAGGTTGAGATATTAGACAAACAAAAGAACATTCGAAATGTATTACTCAGTACATCCATCGTAAAAAATAATGAAGGTCAATTAATCAGTATACTAGGGGTTGCCAATGATGTAACAGAATTAAGAAGGTTAGAGCAAAAGCTCGTACAATCTGACAGACTCGCTTCTATAGGTCAACTAGTAGCCGGAATTGCCCATGAGATCAATAATCCAATTGGAGTAATCTATCTTTACAGTACAGAAAGCCTGAAGCTTTTTGAAAGGGTTACGAATGCCTTTCAACACGTTAGCACTCTTCCCATTTCAGAAGATACAAGACGACTCAACGGACTTGTTGCTTACCTGGACAAAAAAACATCTGGTACGTTGGAAAAGGATACGTTAAAAAAAGAACTTATGTACATTATCGATGATTTAAATAAAAACTGCAACGAGTTAACTGAAACATATAATGCTATTAGCAAAACAAGATCTTTCCTGTATGAATACCTGGAGGGATCGGTAAAGGAATCTATACGATGCAAAGATTTAATCAGTGGCCTGCTGGACTTTTCAAGACAAAAGAAACCTGAAATGCGATTATCCAATGTAAATACCCTTATAGATAATGTCCTGAATATTGTAGAGAAACAGTATCGGAAAGAAAAGATCGAAGTAATCCGTATCTTAGATCCTCATATCCCCGATATTATGATGGATGCCCGTCAAATGGAGCAGGTTATCATTAACATCACGAATAATGCGGTCTTTGCCATGAGAGAATCCGGAGGAAATATTGAACATGCCGGAGTACATAGAAAGGGTATGCTGACGGTAGGGTCGTGTTTCCATCCGGAGAAGGAATCTGTGGAAATTTTTATAAAAGACACAGGGGTGGGTATTAATAAACACGAATTGAAGAAAATATTCGATCCCTTTTTTACCACGAGAAAAGACGGAAAAGGGACAGGACTGGGTTTAAGTATCAGTTATGGTATTGTAAAAATGCACGATGGCAGCATTGAGGTAGATAGCGAATTCGGAAAAGGAACGATGTTTAAAATATTTTTACCCCTGAAATCAAAAAAAGAACACGATATACGTGTCGTTAAGTTATAAACCTTTTTAGGTAGTTTTCCGTGAAGGTGAATAGCACAAAAATACTGGTTGTTGATGATGAAATTGGATATAGGAAAGTACTGCAGAATGCATTAACAGAACGTGGCTTCCTTGTTAAAACGGCAGAATCCGGCGAAGATGCGCTTGATGAGCTCAAAAAACAGGAATTCTCCATTGTTATCATAGATATGAAACTCCCTGGAAGCATTGATGGACTAGAATTACTTCAACGGGTTAAAGGAATGTATAATTCCTCTGTATTAATCATGACTGCCTACGGCGGAATAGAAACCGCTGTAGAGGCAATGAGACGGGGGGCATTTAACTACATTACGAAACCCTTTAATCTCGATGAAATTATCCTCAACATTGACCGCCTGGTTGCACAACAAAAGATTATTGAAGAAAACAAGTACCTCCACTCGGAATTAGAAAAGGTCTATGGGTTAAAAAAGATTGTAGGCAGTTCAAGGGAAATACACAAGGTACTGGACATGATCTCTCGCGTAGCTTTTAGCACTGCTACTGTATTGATCACGGGTGAAAGTGGCACAGGAAAGGAACTTGTTGCCAGGGCAATTCATTTTACGGGAAACAGGAAAGATGAAAAATTCGTAGTGATCAATTGCGCTACCCTATCAGAAAATCTCCTGGAGAGTGAATTATTCGGTCATATAAAAGGCGCATTCACCGGTGCTATTAAAGACAAAAAAGGTCTCTTTGAAGAGGCAGATGGCGGTACCTTGTTTATGGACGAAATCGGTGACATTCCAAAATCGGTTCAGGCGAAGATACTGCGTGTCTTACAAGAAGGAGAATTCATTACTCTTGGGGATACTGTTACAAAAAAAGTTGATGTGCGGATTATTGCGGCAACAAATCAAGATCTGTTAAAGGGCGTACAGGAAAAAGAATTCCGGGAGGATTTGTATTATCGCTTAAACGTAATTAATATCAAAATGCCGCCATTACGAGAGAGAAAAGAGGATATCCCGCTTCTGGTAAAACATTTTATCGAGAAATACAATAAAAAAGAAAACAAACAGATCAAAGGAATTTCCCCTGAAGTAGAGAAAGAGTTTTACCATTACAACTGGCCTGGTAATGTCCGTGAACTCGAAAATATCATAGAAAGAGCAATCACTTTGACACATGAAGATATTATATCGGTACAGGTAATCTTGCCCTTGGTAAAAAAAGAAGAAAAGGATGAGATTACGGGAGATGCACTATTTGCCCGGCCTTACAAAGAGGCGAGGAGAAAGGCAATCGATTCTTTTAACATAAAATACATAACAAATATCCTTAGTAAAACCAATGGAAATGTAACCTATGCAGCAAAGGAGAGCGGAATAGAGCGTCAATATCTGCAACGTATGCTGAAAAGATACGACATTAAATCGAGGAATATTATCATGGAAGAAGATTAGGTCAATATCAGTATACCCTCCAGACGTCTATAACAGTATTCTCTGAAGAAAAAGCCACAATACAGTCTTCATTTTCATCAACACTTGCAGCTTAGTTGAAAGTTACCTGCGTGTTGTAAATCCTGTTTATCCTGTCAAAATCTTACCATAAAATAGATGGAAATCAGATCATCATAGAGGTAGTATAGAGCGCTAAAAATATATATTCATACGCTAAAAGAATAAAACCCTTCCCCCAAAAAGCGGGGACTAAGGGGCATGTAGATAAACCGAAATAAACTCAGAAGATGAAAGGAAATTTCCACGTAAAATGAGAAGGCTATTTGCAAAAAAAACATTGCACGATCTTTCCAGAGAATCTGATCATCACCACTTCAAACGGGTATTAGGTCCTGTCTCATTAACAGCCTTAGGTGTTGGCGCTGTCATTGGCGCTGGTATATTCGTCTTGACTGGTTTAGCAGCAAAGGAATTTGCGGGGCCCAGCTTGATTCTCTCATTCGTTCTTTCAGGCTTTGCCTGTATCTTTGTAGCCCTCTGTTATGCCGAATTCGCATCAATGGTTCCCCTGGCAGGCAGCGCTTATACCTATGCCTATGCAGGATTGGGTGAATTTTTTGCCTGGATTATAGGATGGGATCTCATCCTTGAATATTCCCTTGCATCGAGCCTTGTAGCTGTCGGGTGGTCGCATTATTTTTTAAAATTACTAGGACTTTTTGGAATACATATTCCCCCATGGCTTACCAGTGATTACTGGACATTATCTCATCAGGCGAAAGAATTATTTGCTCAAAACGTGCCTTATTTCAATGGAATACCTATTGTATTCAATCTTCCTGCCGCACTTATCATTGTCGTCATTACTGCCCTGCTCGTTCTTGGTATAAGAGAAAGCGCCCGGTTTAATAATATCATTGTTACCGTAAAATTGTTGGTAATATTATTAGTAATTTTTGCCGGGTGGTTTTATGTAAAAGGCGATAATTGGGGAAATAGTTGGGATACTTTTGCGCCTTACGGTATGGCCGGCATTGGTACAGGCGCCGCCTACGTGTTTTTTGCTTATATCGGTTTCGATGCCGTTTCAACAACTTCCCAGGAGGCTAAAAATCCGCAGAGAGATGTACCCATTGGTATCATTGCCTCTTTGGTACTCTGTACCGTTTTATATATTGCCGTCACCGCAGTTCTCACGGGTATGGTTTATTATAAAGATATAAATATCGATGCGCCTCTTGCAGATGCCTTTATGCGTTTTGGATTGGTGAAAATATCCTTTTTCATTTCGGTTGGAGCCGTGGCAGGACTTACCAGCGTGCTTCTGGTCTTACTCATGAGTCAGGCACGTATATTCTGGGCCATAGCCAGGGATGGTCTCCTTTCTGAACGAATCTTCGCTGCCATCCATCCTCGTTTCGGGACGCCGTATATATCTACCATCATTGTTGGCGCCTGTGTTGCTCTTACCGCCAGTTGCTTTCCTATAGAAGAGATCGCAAAACTGGTGAACATTGGAACACTTCTGGCATTCTGTCTCGTTTGTGCCGCCGTTATCATTCTGCGTATTAAGGACCCACATCATCCAAGAGCATTTAAATGCCCATTTGTACCCATAACACCTATCTTAGGAATTATCTCCTGCGGCTATATGATGATCCGCCTTGAATTCTCTACCTGGCTTAGATTGATTGTCTGGCTGGCTATAGGCTCGATCATTTATTTTGCTTATAGCAGGCATCATAGCAAACTTGCAAAGAAACATACTATAAAAATAAAATAATAAAGATTTGCAAATAGTTAGATCGTATATATCATTAATCTCTATAATAAGGAGAAAATACAAAGAATGAGCGGTAAGGTGATTGAGATTTTTGAGGATAAGATTCTTAAAAAGTCAGTGTTAGTTAACTTTCCTGTTTATTTTATTCAAGATTGCTAAATCAGAAAACATAAGGGCAAATGATAGTATTTTCACATAAGTTGCGCATAAACTAGACAAAAATCGTGCTAACCAGCCATAGATAAGGGAAAGATGCCAGTCATGGCTGAGAGAGCCTGAAAAATCTTGTTCTTAACGATTCTATTGCCGTGAAATTTTGTTAA
>NZ_SZPP01000072.1:0-13123 GCF_030263775.1 Candidatus Jettenia sp. AMX1 | reverse complement strand
ATCGTCTCATCTCGGACATGTGGCTCTGTACTGCAGTTGCCATGCTGCCATATCTTTGCATCCTTCCTCGGAGGAATAAGTATTCTGAGAATCCCTCTTTTCTTACAGCCCTCATAGACCTTCCTCTGGCCCGTAAGGATGTTAGGGATAAGGCCTGTCCAAAAAGGCAGTATCGTGCATTGGACAGGGAAGAAGAGCCTGAAGCAACAGAATCCCCCCTTTAAAAACGGGGGAAATGTGGTTATTTCTTTCGTTCAGGAAAGAGGAATGGGGATAAACAATCCCGGTAGTTTCCCTTTGATAATGCCTCCCCAATCCCCCTTTTCGAAAGAGGGATCAAAGGGGGATTCCTTCTCCTTTACTTTGGTATTCAGCTTGTCCCCAAGGAATTTAAAAGGAACCTTTTCGGACAACTTCCAGGTCTGCTTGCACTTTATTTTGAGTAATTACAATACATCTAAAATCCGAAATAGTATTATGGAGAATTTTCTTTAATCATGGCATGTTGGTGCTAAGAGTTTGGCCTCTTTAAATGGGTATGATGATCTTCTTGTGCTGTTATGCATAACGAGAATCTTTACCGTTAAATATTCTCCAAATAGAAAATATGTGTAATTATTTTTACATTTAACACAAAATTAACAGTTTCTTAATATTTACTTAATATATAAGGTCTATAATTCTTTTCTGATTTGCATGGTTAACTCCATATAGGTTTCTGGTAAGGGTAACCAAGCCTTGATGGATGGGAAACAGAGGGTGCTGATGATTATAGATAATAATGTAGGTTATAAAATTTTACTTAAGATTGGGTAATTACTATTTTGGGGGGTATTGTCATATGAAATTAGAAGTTTTGAACGGCTTCCTTAAAAATAGATGGATGGAATTTAGCCCATCGATGCTTTATGAGAAGCTGGCGAGGTGGGTGCTCAGTCTGTTAATCCTTGCTATCCTTTCGTGTATGTTGGGTGGTGTTATTATAACCATCTTTCATTTACGACTGTTGTTTACCATGGATATAGAGCATGCTTTGCGGATTATCATTATCGATGTACTTACCATACTTGCCGTTCTTGAGATATTTAAAACAACCCTTGCCTATTTTTCCGAGGGGCGGGTAAAGGTAACGTATATTATCGACACCGTAATTGTCGTAATGCTTACAGAAGTCATGGCATGCTGGTTCAGAGAATTTGATCTCTATAAGATGGGTATGATAACCTTTCTTGTTCTTACCTTGTGTATCATGAGGATTTTTACGGTTAAATATTCACCCAGTCTAAAACACCCATATTAAATTTAACACAAAATTAACAAGTTCTTAACATTCCCTTAATATTTAAAGTTTATAATATCTGTGTATAAGGGTGGTAAATAGCGTAATGAGTAACAACGGCACTGTTTTTTTAAAAAGAAAGGTGGTAAGAATTATGTTTTTCATGATGAGTATTATCCTTGGATTACTTGGATTTGTTTTTCTTGCGTCATTGTTTGCTATGTTTCAGCTAAACAAACTAAGAGAAGAGGAAGAAGGGGTATTGTTCGAAAAGTATCAATCACGTGAATCTGTACAGTACGATATCAACGATATCCTGGAAATGATGGAGCTAGCGGAATATTCATTAGCGTAGTCCAAAAGAAAATTTGAAGGAGAAAAAAATATTGGTGTTTTGTTTTTAGGCAAAAGGAGTTTCTTATGGCTAAAAATCGAATAGTAAATGTAAAAAGTAATATCGTCAGTATACTCAGTAATTTCCGAAAAGTTACCGAAAAAGAAGTTCTGCAGACAGAATATTTGCGTATGGAAAGTATGGTGTCTTTAGGAGAACTGGCTACAAGTATGGCCCACGAGATTAACAATTCTGTTACTGGTATTGTAAATTGTTCTCAACTATTGGTTAATAAAAGTGTTAAAGGGAGTAAAGAAAACGATATTGCCAATCGAATTACCAAAGAAGGCAACCGCATAGCCCATCTTGTTAATAATCTTCTTTCTTTATCCAGACCCGGTGATAGAAAAGAAGAGAAATATGGTATTAACATGTATGAAATGCTTTCTGATACACTTATTCTGATACATGCACAACTGAAAAAAGAAGGTATTATATTAAACCTGACTATTCCTGCGGGACTTCCTGAAATACTTATAAATCCTCACCAAATTCAGCAAGTCTTCTTGAACATCCTGAGTAATGCACGATATGCCTTGAATCAAAAATACCCAGAAGCCCATGAGAATAAAATTCTTGAGATCTTGGCTGAAGAAATAATGATAGATGATTGTCCCTTCGTAAAAGTTATCTTTTACGACCATGGTACAGGTATTCCTGCTCATATAATAAATAAAGTAACGAGTCCATTTTTTACAACCAAACCTAAAGGTAAAGGTACGGGATTGGGTTTAAGTATTAGCAACGAAATTATTATTGAACATGGTGGTAAACTTAAGATTGATAGTGCCGAGGGGGAATTTACCAAAATTATTATAATTTTACCGGTACTCAGGTAGGATCTTTCCTTGTAAATTTTAAATAAAATGGATTCTTGATAAAAACAGATGATCTTTGCATCAAGGTCGTATTATCCCTCAGAATTGAATTAAAGGGTTAAAGATATAAGACCTCAGTGAATAAACAATGAATGCCTATTAAGAGAAAAGGAACGTGGCATATGATATCCGAAATTACACTCATATCAGGGATAGATCCAAAATCAAAAATCATGAATAGATTTGAAGAGGAATTTAAGAAAATTCTCAATAATAAATTAATCTCCACCAAATTTCAGCCTATTGTTTGTCTTACAACAGGAGATATTGTAGGCTATGAGGCCTTAAGCAGAGGGCCTGAGACAAGCATATTCGAGAATCCACTATATCTATTTGATGTTGCAGAAAAATTGAAATTATTAGAAAACCTGGACATGCTCTGCAGAGAAAAAGCTATTTTTCACGCTAACAAGTTATCCTTAAATACAAAAGTTACGAAATTATTTATCAATATAGACGCAGCTTGTTTAACGTATACAAACCATAACAAGGGAGAGACAAAATCTCTTATTGAAAAATTCGGATTTAAAATTGACAATATAGTCCTTGAGATTACAGAAAGAACCCTTATAAGGGATTCGAATCTATTTTATCAGACATTAGCCTATTATCAAATGCAAGGTTTTTCAATAGCCATAGACGACCTTGGCTCTGGAAATACTGGCTTAAAACATATCTCCGAAGCAAATCCTCAGATAGTTAAAATTGACAAATCTCTGGTAGAGAACATCAATAAATCTTTTAAAAAACAAGCTGTTTTTAAAATGATTGTAGATATGTGCCATAAGGTCTTTCATTCGACTGTTGTGGCCGAAGGGATAGAGACCGTTGATGAGTTAATAACCGTTAAAGAACTAGGAGTAGATTGGGGTCAAGGGTACATTTTTAGTAAGCCATTTTAATAACTGCTTTTATATGGATGGATTTATACAATCTGCAGCGCTAGGCCATTTTATATGTATGTTAATGTGTTTATGAAATGACAAGAGGAAGCAATGGATTTACTTTAGTAATGATGCCTAAATTATTTACCCTTCAAATTAATACAAAATTAACAATTCCTTAACATTTCCTTAATATTCGCAATGTAGAATGTTTTCATGATTTGCATGATTAACCTCGTGTGAATCTCCGGTAAAGGACAACCGGACCCCTTGGGGGAGAGGGATTCCTCCTCCTCTCCCCCAGTTTATTGTGTTCAGCAGTAAAAAATTTTTTCTTTTAATACATGCGATTTTGCGCGTTGTTCAAAATGATATTTTATTATTCTTCATTCTCAAGAATTTTGATTTCTTATCATGGCTTTCTTGTAAGAGGAATAGTTTCGTGGTAACTATGTTGCGCTATGTGCATAGGAATTTCATTCTGTAAGGCAATCCTTTCAGGTTGCCTGGCAAGGCTAAAGCCGTGCCCTATGTCTCACTGTTTTTCTCATGAGCGCTGCCAAAGGCAGCTTAATTTGAGTAGATAAGGTATTTTAGAAAAGGAGGTAGAAATGCGTTGGAAATGGTATACAGGTGTTTTATCATCTGCAATGGTATTATGGAGTACGTATGCAGTTAACATGCCACAAGGTACGTTTGCCCAGGAAACAGAACAGGCTGAGGAGATATCCGGAAGCGAGCGTGATTATTTACAATGGCAGTTGAAACAGATGGAGGAGTCAATGCAAAGGCAGCAGGAGCAGATACAGGCATTAAAAAACCGTATGGAGACGGTCAGCCCGGCGCCTGCGCCCATTACCAAGGAGGAGATTAAACATGAGATTGAAGATTATATGTCTACAACCGAAGCCAGGGAAAAAATGGCACTTGGCATGCCCGGACTCACGCCGGTATACACTCCTGATGATGAGAAATATGCGTTAAGTATCAAATCACGAGAAGGAGATTATACATTAAATGCAGGGGGTAGGTTGCAATTCCGATATACATTTAAGGATAGAGATGAAGATTTTGGGAAAAACGATACAAACAATATCGATGTTCGTAGGGCAAGGGTTTATTTTGGTGGTAATATCTACAGCAAACTCATCCATTACTATGTCGAGTTAGATGGAGATAGTTTTAATGTTGATATAAGAGATTTTTATGTATATTTTACTCCTTTTGAAGAATTAAATGCCAAGATCGGGTACTTTAAGGTGCCATTTAACAGGCAAAGGGTTTCATCATCTTCAAAACTTCTCTTACAAGACAGATCCATTGCCAGTGAGTTTTTTGATCAGGATAGAGATTATGGGTTTGATATTTACGGGAAGCCCTTTGATGGACACGTGGAATACCATGCCGCGGTATTTAATGGGGCTGGAGAAGATCCTGCAGAAAGGGGTACAGACGATAATATCGATAACGAACTTATGTATGTCCTCGGTGTAAGATATAACCCATTTGGAAAGTATGACTATTACGATGAAACCGATGTAAAATATTCCGAGAAAGTAAAGGCAACCATCGGGGCTGCTGTAGTTTTTAATCCTAAGTTGCAAGATGAAAAATTAGAAGCTACTGATGGCGTTGCCGGGGTTGTAGATCTTGGTGTTAAATACAAGGGTATATCGTGGAATAATGAATACTACATGATGTCTCAAGATCCAGAAGACAATGATGGTTCAATAGATTCAGATGGATTCTTTACCCAGGTTGGTTATTTCGTATTGCCGAAAAGGCTGGAGGTTGCAGCCCGTTACTCCCAGCTTGACCCTAATGATGATGTTTCAAATGATACGGGGAGAGAGTATGCTTTGGGTATAAACTATTATTTCCGTGCCCATCGTTCAAAGATACAGTCAGATTTTAGTCATTATGTAACCGAGGGAGAAGATCAGGACCAACAGGAGAATAGGTTCAGGATACAGTATCAAATTATCTTCTAATGGTTAATAAGTTTTTCCCTTTAAAATTAAAGGAGATATAAAAGGTATGGGGAAATTTAATGGAAAGATTACCCGTTTTGCTTTCATGATAAGTATTACTGGCATCACGCTTTGTACCATCCCACAGACGGCCAGGTGTCAGGCTGTAACTGCAAGCGATGAAACAGTAAAAGAAGGTACCTATCAAGAAGTTAGCAAGGATGGAAGACTCTACATATTTGTTTCGTCTAAACGAAAGGAGGAGTTTGAGAAAACGGGTGAGTTAGGGAAAGGTATCATCAAGATCGGATACGGACCGAATGGTGAAACAGTTGTCTTTGATTCAGAAGAGGCTGTGATTGAGTACGAATCTCGTCTTGTGAAAGAGCTACTCGGAAAGACCAATATCAAAGCTTATAAAGAATTTAAGATTGATGGCAGGCTGTACGTTTTTACATCGCCTGCACGAAAGGCAGAGTTTGAAAAAACAGGAGAAATGGGCAAAAGTATTGTCAAGATAGGGTACGGGCCAAATGGCGAAACCGCCGTCTTCGATTCAGATGAGGCAGTAAAGGAGTATGATAAACGTCATTCCAAAAAATAAGTCGACTTCTCGAATTAATTTGAGTAATATAGTGTTCAAATATGCTAATGAAAATGAAAGGAGAGATAGGTATATGGTAAAGAAGGCATGGGTGTTCATGGCAATTTTTAGCTTTAGTTTAACGAGCATAACTATTGCCAGTGAGGCTGTTGAGGTTGATGCAAACATAAAACCTTATGCTAAGGTCGGTGGGGTTTCAGGAAATCTGAACAGTATAGGTTCTGATACCATGAATAACCTCATGACCTACTGGGCCGAGGGGTTTAACCAGGTATATCCGAATGTAAAGATCCAGATAGAGGGTAAGGGTTCTACCACTGCACCACCTGCTCTTATCTCGGGAACAGCTCAGATAGCGCCGATGAGTAGAGCAATGAAACCTACCGAGATCGATGCCTTTGAGAAGAAATATGGTTATAAGCCCACCGTAATAAGGACAGCATTGGATGCCCTGGCAATATATGTAAATAAGGATAACCCTCTTAAAGGTTTAAGTTTACCTCAGGTGGACGCTATTTTTTCAAAAACCAGGAAAGGCAAGTATAAAGAAGACATTAAAACATGGGGACAGCTTGGTTTAGCAGGAGAATGGTCAACCCGGCCGATGAGTCTCTATGGTCGTAATTCTGCCTCGGGTACCTATGGTTATTTCAAGGAACATGCCCTTTATAAGGGCGACTTCAAAGATTCTGTAAAAGAGCAGCCAGGTTCTGCCTCTGTCGTACAGGGTGTAACCGAGGACCGATATGCTATCGGTTACAGTGGCATTGGTTACAAGACTTCCGGTATACGTACGGTACCCCTTTCATTTAAAGAAGGAGAACCCTATAAAGAGGCTGAAATGGAAAATGTAATGAACGGTTCTTATCCACTGGCAAGGTTTCTCTATGTATATATTAATAAGAAGCCAGGTCAACCCCTTGACCCGCTCGTCAGAGAATTTATAAAATTTATTCTAAGCAGGGCGGGGCAGGAAGTCGTTGTAAAAGATGGATATATTCCTATACCAGCTTTAGTTGTTAAAGATGAACTGAAAAAGTTAGAATAATACAGGCATGGGGCATTTAAGAAAAAGAAGACTCACTGATAAGGCCGCCCGCTGGGTAATTACATTCGGTGGCGCAGCTACCATTTTTGCTGTGCTCGCCCTATTTGTATTTCTGTTTGTCGAGGTTTATCCGCTTCTTAAAGGTGCTAAGGTCTTAAAAGAAAAGACCTTTCCTCTGAACGGCAATACCGTTTCCCTTGGAATAAATGAACATCAGGAACTTGCCTATGCAGTTTCTCACGATGGTACTATAGCGTTTATCTCTTTATCAGATGGTAGCATTTTAAATAAATACCTTATCTCAGGGCTTAAAGACTCTACGATAACGTCAGTTGATAAGGATGATAATCGCCTTGTTCTGGGAACGAATGATGGAAGAATCTTAACCGTCTCTATTACCTTTTCTGAATCCTTTGATAACGAAAAAAGGGTTATTATTCCCGAAGTATCTGAAGAAGAACCCGTACAAATTGATGACCAGCAGAAAACGCTCAGGAATATTACATCCAGTAGTGATGATAGTACAACGGCTACCGTAGTCTCTACAGAAGATGGCAGATTATTGCTGAAATCCATAGAGGAAGTGAGCACCCTGTTTGATACAGGGGAAAAAAAGGAAATTAAGCTGGATATCACTGGTCTCGTAAAGCAATGTCAACCAAAGAGAATACATGCGGCATATAATAACTCAAGACTCTATCCTCCAGGCCTGGAGAATGGAGTCGATATAACTTCTCTAGCCCTTGATCATTTTATGGAAAACCTCTATATCGGGACATCCTTGGGCGAGTTATTCCATATAAATATAAGCGACAAAGAAAATCCTTCTTTGCAGCAAAAGGTAAAGGTATCTGATAAGGCAATAACTACCCTGGGGTTTTTGTTTGGAGATATTTCACTTGCAGTTGGTGATTATAAAGGTGGTGTAAATATCTGGATGCAGGTAAGGGATGAAACATCACCATCAGGATGGGTGCTTAAGAAAATACACACCCTTAAATCTCATGACGCCCCTGTTACAGCATTTGCGCCCTCTCTGCGAGATAAGGGTTTTGTGACTTCGGCAGCGAATGGAACCATCTATCTCAACCATGCAACTTCCGAACAAAATGTATTAATCTTTAAGGTGCCAGCTACCCCTACAGCCCTTACTTTTTCACCCAAGGCAGACGGTATTCTGGCAGCAAGTTCAAACAATAATTTGTTCCAATGGATTATTTCAAATCCACATCCGGAGATTACCCTGAAAACCCTATTTGGCAAGGTGTGGTATGAAGGGTATGAGAAACCGGAGTTTGTTTGGCAATCTACCGGGGGGACTGATGATTTTGAACCGAAACTCAGTCTTGTCCCCTTGATTTTTGGCACTATTAAAGGTACTGTATACTCCATGATCATCGCTGTGCCTATTGGAATCTTTGCTGCGCTCTACACCTCCCAATTTCTTCACAAATCCCTCAAGATAATAAAGCCCGTTATTGAACTGATGGCAGCGCTTCCCAGCGTTATTCTTGGATTTCTTGCCGGATTGTGGTTAGCGCCATTAATAGAGAGGGTATTTCCTGCAATAGTTATTATGCCGTTATTCATCATACTCTCCATTGCCTTGGCTTTGTATCTTTGGAGGTGTTTACCCTCATGGATAAAGGGTAAATACCGATATGGGGCAGAAGCCCTGTTCCTGATACCGTTTATTATCGGGGCTATCTATGTGTCAATCCAGCTCAATAGCGTTTCTGAATCAGTTCTTTTCGGAGGAGATTACCGGCAATGGCTTTTACATATTTTGGGTCTGAACTATGACCAGAGAAATGCCCTTATTGTAGGCTTCGCAATGGGATTTGCCGTAATTCCTCTTATTTTCACCATATCTGAAGATGCCATGAGCAATGTTCCTAATAATCTTACATCGGCCTCACTGGCACTCGGAGCAACTACCTGGCATACAGCCGTTAGGGTCGTGCTTCCAACTGCAAGTCCGGGAATTTTTTCAGCAGTTATGATTGGTTTTGGAAGGGCAGTAGGCGAGACGATGATTGTGCTTATGGCAACAGGTAATACCCCTATTATGGGTTGGAATTTATTTAATGGGTTTAGGGCGCTTGCCGCAAATATTGCAGTTGAGATGCCGGAAGCGCCTGTCGGCGGAACACTTTACCGTGTGCTCTTTTTGGCAGCTCTGCTTCTTTTTGTAACAACCTTTATTGTAAATACATTTGCAGAAACGGTAAGGCAGAAAATGAAGCGAAGGTATAGTAAGTTATGAAGAAATTCTTGAGAACGGGTAATCCTTATATCTGGCTGACTGCATGCGCTCTGACTATCAGTATGTTAATGGTTGGCGGTTTGGTTGTGCTCATTATGATGAAGGGGCTTGGTATATTCTGGCCCCATACAATTGTTAAATTCACGCTTCAGGATGGTACGGTGGTTTTGGGTGAGATTGAAAAAGAAGAGCCCATCCCGCAAAAAAAAGGCATGTATCGGACAAAATTAAAGGTCGGTAACAGAGATGTTTACGGTATGGACTTCAGATGGATCGATAATACGGATATTGTATCCCGTGAATATCCCTTATATGCTTTAACTTTTGAGAGGCGTGAATGGGGTAATATGTACGGTTTTTTAAAAGGACTGAAACAGGATGGCGATATTCAGCCTCTGAATCTCGAAGAGTTGGCACCGCTTCGGGAAGAAAGTAAGGCGCTTTTGAAGAGGATACGGTATATTGAGAGAAAAGTGATTGGCAAGATAAATTATCAGATGGAAAAATATCGCCTTGCATTGAAGCGCCTGATGATGCAGCAGTATTCGGTAAAGGCACAAGAGGATATAGAAGAGGTAAAGGACAAGGTGGAAAATCTCGAAAAGACCTACAGGGAAAAAGAAGATATACTTGCCGGGCTGTATGCTCAGGCGAAAGAAAAAGAAATTATCGTGCTTTTTGCTGATGGTAAAGAGAAGAGTATGCCTGTTTTTAATATTATCAGGGTCTACGCCCCGAACGAAATGGGAGTTTTTGCTAAAATTGGTTTTTACCTGATGAAGCTCTGGGAATTTGTATCAACCGAACCACGGGAGGCAAATACCGAGGGGGGGATATTCCCTGCTATTTTTGGGACGGTTATGATGGTGTTCATTATGAGCATTGCGGTTGTCCCGTTTGGTGTATTGACAGCAGTATATCTCAGGGAATACGCCGATGATAATATTGTTGCACGGCTCATCAGGATATCAGTGAGTAACCTTGCAGGTGTTCCATCCATTGTATTCGGGGTTTTTGGTCTCGGTTTTTTCATCTACTTTGTGGGTGGAAATATCGATAAGGTATTTTTCTCGGAATCCTTGCCAGCCCCTACCTTTGGAACCGGTGGTATTTTATGGGCATCCCTTACTCTGGCGCTTCTGACGGTGCCGGTAGTTGTTGTGGCAACGGAAGAAGGGTTATCTTCTGTACCAAAATCCGTAAGGGAAGGTTCTTATGCGCTAGGTGCTACAAAATTTGAAACCTTATGGAAGGTCGTAATTCCTCAGGCAACCCCCGGGATACTTACCGGTACCATTCTCGCTATGGCAAGGGCTGCGGGTGAGGTTGCACCCTTAATGCTCACGGGAGTTGTGAAGTTAGCGCCCTCTCTTCCGGTAGATCTGTATTTTCCCTATATCCATTTTGAAAGAAAGTTTATGCATTTAGGCTTCCATATATATGATGTTGGATTTCAGTCTCCCAATGTAGAGGCGGCCATCCCCATGGTCTATACCACAACACTTGTTTTACTTTTCATCGTACTTGTCTTGAATCTTACTGCTATAGTAATGAGGAACAAGCTGAGAAAGCGGTACAGAACAACGGCTTTATAAAAGTATGATAGGTAAAAGCGATACATTGACCTGAGGCGTATAGTACGGAGAACTATTACGGAAAAAAAGAAAAAAGCATGATAGTCCCTGACCCGATAGTTAATATTATAGACCTGATTCTTTATTATGGCAAAATTAAGGCGCTGGAAGGGATACATCTTGATATTGCAAAAAAAAAGATAACTTCCTTTATTGGACCATCCGGCTGTGGAAAATCTACCTTGATCAGATGTTTGAACCGTATGAACGATCTCGTAGAGGGTGTAAAAATAGAAGGAACCGTTAAAATAGATGGAGAGGATATTTATGCCCCTGCTGTAGACGTCACAGAATTGAGAAGGAGAGTTGGGATGGTGTTCCAAAAACCAAATCCATTCCCAAAAAGTATCTACGAGAATGTCGTATACGGACCACGGGTGCAGGGCATTCACAAAAGAAGTGCTCTGGATGAAATTTGTGAGAAGGCATTGAAAAAGGCTGCGCTTTGGGATGAGGTAAAAGATAGACTTCGTGTAAGCGCCCTTGATCTTTCCGGAGGTCAGCAGCAGCGGATTTGTATTGCCAGGGCAATAGCTGTAGAGCCTGAGATCATACTTCTTGATGAACCCTGTTCAGCCCTTGACCCTATTGCTACCGCAAAAATAGAGGATATGCTGGTCGAACTAAAAACAGATTATACCGTTATTATTGTTACCCACAATATGCAGCAGGCAGCCAGGATATCTGAATTTACTGGTTTCTTTATGCATGGAGAGCTCGTAGAGTTTGATGTTACAACGGAAATATTCACAAACCCACATGAAAAACAAACGGAGGATTATATTACGGGAAGATTTGGGTAAGTGTCAAAACAGTTATTATGGAAGTACGCAGATATAATTTGAAATAAGGGGAAGGTATGACAAGAGATGTTTATCACAAGGCGTTACAGAATCTACAGGATGAAGTGCTGGCGATGGGAAAGATGGTATCGATTGCTATACAAAAATCTGTTGAGTCGCTTCAAAAGAGAGATAAACAAGCCGCTAAAGAAATTATAGCAAGCGACATTTATATAAATAAAAAACGGTTTGAGATTGAAGAAAAGTGTATTTTCCTTATTGCTACACAGCAGCCTATGGCTGTCGATTTAAGAACGCTGACTTCTATATTAAGCATAGTAACAGACCTTGAGCGCATGGGCGATCATGCAGAGGGAATCGCGAAAATAAATTTATTAATAGGCGATGAACCTTTAGTAAAGCCCCTGATTGATATCCCAAGAATGGCTGAATTAGGATTATCCATGCTCGATAAATGTCTCAAGGCATTTGTCAGCAGAGATATAGAAGCGGCGAGGTTTATCTGTAATGAAGATGATAAGGTAGATGCCCTTCATGATCAGATTTACCGGGAACTCCTGCTTCTGATGATACAAAATCCGAGGATAATCCACGGAGCCACATACTTAACCTGGGTTTCGCACAATTTGGAACGTATTGCAGACAGGGTAACCAATATTGCGGAGAGGATTGTATTTATGGTTACAGGAAAGATGGAAGAGCTCAATGTATCAAAGTATTAGTTTTATAATCTACCATCTCAAATTATTTGAACCATTAATATTTTAAATTATTCATTGACATAAAATACCGTTCAGGAATAGAATGCCTTTACGATAAAGGCAAACCCTGAGTGATCAGGGGGCGCAAAGTAAAGGATCTTGTAACAGTGAAAAGTATTCGTGAACAGTGTCAGTTATACATAACAGACACTTACACTTATAAGTGACACGATAGAAATAAGACAGCCTTACTGCCGAAGATGCTTTTAAGAAATATCTTTACAGTAAGGCTTTTTTATTTTTAACAAACAGGGAGAGAAAGTAGCTTGCCGGTAATTTAAAGAGAAACGCTCCTACCCATTGTTCTCTCATTCAGTATTTCCATGAATCATACAAGAGACTGCCTTTTTTGGCAGGAGAAGCGTAAAATCTTACGGTCTCTCCCCAATAAAAAGGCAGAGCCGATGCAGGGCAAGGCTTTAGCCCATATGCATCAAGCTATGTAGTGGCAAGGCTAAAGCCTCGCCCTACGGTTTCATAAAAAACAAAAGTTGCCGAAGGCCTATTTTAATGCTTAGGAAATTCAAACAAAGAGTTCCTCCCCCTTGATGGGGGAGGTTAGGTGGGGGTGAAGGAAAAGGACAACCACCCTCCCCTAACCC
>NZ_SZPP01000071.1:0-13211 GCF_030263775.1 Candidatus Jettenia sp. AMX1 | reverse complement strand
CATGCCTGAGGCCGTCTCGACCCGCTCGTAAACCGGATCATAGCCGCCACATCTCAATTCACGGAGGAGCAGTTCTGTATCATCCGGTGAGTCTTCGATGATCAATACACGGAGTAGTTTCCTCATTTTTATGTTCTCTCTTAATTGCTTGTCAATCACTGGTGCAGAGTCTTCATTTTTTCAAACGTAAACATACATTTTTGAAAACAAAAATCAAGAAGATTTTATCTACTCCGATTCTGACATTCTTTTTCCTAACGTAAAAAACTTCTTGCCTTACCTTTTTTCTGATGGTATCATAAAACACTTACATAATTATAAAAATAAAATACAGGCGGCATCGCCAAGTGGACTAAGGCCACGGTTTGCAAAACCGTTATCCTGGGTTCGAATCCCAGTGCCGCCTTTTAATTAATACCTGCTAACGGTACCAATGAGTACGCCGTAAAGATTAGCCACACAATGAATACAAATCTACACAAATACGAAATGGAAAGAAAATTACGATACCTTTAAGAGGCCCTGTTTATCCTTTTTTTGTTTGTGCCTGCTTGTGTAAATTAATGGTTAGATTATTGTGAAATGAATATCATCGGGCGAGTGGTGGAATGGCAGACACGAAGGACTTAAAATCCTTTGACCGTAAAAGGTCATGTGGGTTCGACTCCCACCTCGCCCATGTATAGAGGAATATTTGGTGTTATATTTGCCTTAAGAAAAAAAATCCCTATTCTTGCCTTTATTCCTGTTATGAATGAGGCAATTTGAATGTAGCTTCTCCGTAAAAATATCAAAATCAGGGAACTTATTTAATAGGTGATTTGTTAAGTATCATACATTTTATGGACATTAAACTTTTAAAATATTTTATGCTTAAACCAAAAACAGCGATAGAGATAGATCCGGAAATATTCGAGGCTTTAAAGCAGATTACGGCAAAGAACCCCCGTCTTTCAGTTAATCTCCTCATCGATGTTGGATTAGATTATATTTCAAACCTAAAAGAAGAAGACCTCCTGAAGCTTATCACTGAATACTATGGAAGAAAACATACCCCTCGCACATCCATTTAAACTAAATTTTTGTTAGTTCACAATTAAAATTATCTTTACTAAGGAGTATTTATGTTTAAAAGAGTTACTATTTTTATGATTTTCTTAAGTGTATTTGCTTTATCCTTTTATGGTTGTGGAAAAAGCGAATTCAATAATCCGCAATTAAGTGGTGAAACAACTGAACAAGATTTCGCGAAAATACACAAAAATGTCGAATTTGATAAAAAGGATAAAGAAAAAATGCATGAGACAGGGATGTCTATGGAGGGCGGTGGGCATGGTATGAGCGCTCATGGCAAGAAGGAAAAGATTGATCCCAATAAGGTAATCGCCACGGTTAACAATGAAAAAATTCTCCGCAAGGAGTTGGATACAATCCTGAACCGCTTCAGAAACCATGTAAATCCCATTGCATTAGCTTCTATGGAGCAACAAATCACAGAACAACTTGTTACGCAAAATTTGTTACGGCAATTTGTTACAGAGAATAAGCTAACTGTTAAGGAAGAGATTGTAGATAAAGAAATTAACAAAATGCGGGATAATATCAAAAACAATCCATCTACAAAAGATAAGACATTAGAACAGTTTTTGGAATTCCAAGGCAGTAATATAGATGAATTAAAAACTGCGATTCGTATGTCAGCCGCCATTGAAAGCTATGTATCCAAAAATATCAATGACAAAAAGATGGAAGACTATTTCATGAAAAATCTTAGCAATTTTAATGGTGAATCCGTTACAGCCAGCCATATACTGGTTGATACAAAAGAGATGAAGACTCAAGAGGAATTGGATAAGGCAAAGGCAAAAATTGACTCCATTAAAAAAGAGCTCGATGAAGGGGCTGATTTTGCCGAATTGGCTAAAAAATATTCTGATTGTCCAACCGGAAAAACTGGTGGCGGATTAGGTTCCTTCCCCAAACAAGGCGCTATGGTTGAATCCTTTGCTAATGCGGCTTTTGCTACAGAAGTAGGTAAAATCAGCGATCCGGTAAAGACAGAATTTGGGTATCACCTGATCAAAGTTACAGCTCACACCTCTCCAAAAGACATAAGTTTTAGCGAGGTAAAAGATAAAGTACGGGAAGAAGTAACTGCGGTTGAAATGAATACCCTTGTCAAGAATTTGCGGGAAAAGGCAAAGATCGAAATTACTTTACCATAACGGAAACAGCTAAAATGGAAACAGCTCATTTTCTTAACCAGGTCTCTATACTTATCTATTGGATCTGCTTCGGCGCTTACTCAATCTATTGGGTTTTTGGATTCACACGATGGAAATTACGATTCTTTATTCTATTAGGAATTGTTATTCTCCATATCGTAACCATCATACTTCGTGGTATATCGATAGAGTATTTTCCTTTAACCAATAAGTTTGAATCCTTTAATGCCTTTGCCGCTGCTGCATTTATTATTCTGCTCATCTATGCAAAAACAGAAAGCCCTATCTATCGCATGTCATTGTTTGGAGTTGGATATGGCTTCTATGTGGCAGCCATGCTCTTCCCAAAAGGGTTGAGTTACGCTCCTCCCCTGATGCTTACTATCTGGTATATATTACACGTTCCCTTATCCTTTTTCTGTTATGCCTTATGGGTCAGCGCTATGGCTGCAGCCGTTGCGCGGTATTTCGTATCAGGCGAAAAAAGACCGTACGATCAAATCATCGACTCGGGTTTTCAATATGGTCTTATTACCTTTTCAATCTCTATGATATTTGGGGGATTATGGGGATATGTCGCATGGGGATCGTATTTCCTCTGGGATGCTAAGGTCGTCTGGTCTGTAATAATCTGGTTTTTTTATGCTACCTGTCTCCATCTTGATTACTGGCCAGAGGCAAAATGGCTTAAGCCGCCTATGGCCATTGCAGGATTTATCATACTCTTAATGACCTATGTAGGTACGAGTTTTCTCATTGGCAGTTCTCATAGTTTTCAATGAAGTAAAATCTTACATGAAAAAGATATACGCTATATTCAAATCACAAAAACTAGGTATCATTATAGGCTTCACCGTTACAGGCTTGCTTATTATTGGAAGCCTTATTATGAACTATCAGCCACGTCAATATGCAGGGCTTTCCGGAGAAGATATCTCCTTCTTTTTTACCAATAAGAAACCCCTCCATCTGTGGTTTTATATCCTGTTTCTTGCTTGCATCCTCTACGGCATCAATACCTTCTTATGTACTCTCGATTCGATTATTAAGAAAACAAAACGGGGTATAAAGAAGATACCTCTCTACGGGGCATCCATTGTGCATATTGGATTTGTAATCACTTTGGTTGCTCACCTCATAGGAGGGCTCTATTCAACAACAGAACCTCCTGTGTCTGTAGCAGATGAGTGGACAAATATTGGCGGTGTTGAAATGAAAGTTACCGATCTTAAGACAAGCTCTTATCCAAATGGTATGCCTAGGAAGATAGAAGCCTTTGTCTCGGTCAGGAAGGATGGAATTGAATACTCGGATACCCTTGGTTACAATAATCCCGTCCTTTTGGAGCACGGAATATCCGAAGTCCTCATGCGAGATTACGGCTGGATTGCATCCAGCGTGGTTCTTAAAGTAGATGACCGTATTTGTAATCTCAAGATTGACGAGGTATGCAACGTTAACACCGGTAAGATTCGTGTCGATGATCTCTACATGCCACCACAATATCGTTATCCGGTAGTAAAATTAATTTCTACTGCAGAAAATCAAGAAACACAGCAAACCTTTTTACCTATTGGAGAAACGAACGGGAAAAAAATTCATGGGGCACAAATTGTCTTTGCAGATATCAACAGTGTACCCGGCGTTCTTGTCAGTGTTAAAAACAACCCCAGCATTCCACTAACCTTTGTAACAGTATTCTTTTTTTCTATCGGTATGATCCTTGTAATCCTGAGGGTTATTGGAAGGATGGTTAATACCTAAAACAGCGAATAATAAACATCCCCTGCTATCATAATTAATTGTACCAACCAATCGTTCCCTGATATCTATTTCTTTAAACAGCCGGGCATCATACATGATACCGAAGAAGATTTTGATTCACCTCTTACCCCGGATAATAAAACACCATGTGTCTCTTTTATCAAACGCATCGAAATGGGAAGTTTTTCAAGTTCACCTATTGCAAAATTCATAGCACGGACTAAAACTTTTGTATTGATATTGTTGCTTATAAATCCCTGATGTATATACTTCTTTTTCCATAAAATTAAAAACAAGGGTTTTTATGTTTACATTAATAATTAATATTGTTAATAGAATAAACCCTTATTAACATTTCCAGTATTTTCCTCACAGTAAAATTCTAAAATAGAAAACAATCTTTCGATTGCTTACCCTATAAATATGACAAAACATCCTTCTCTAAAATAATGTGATAACAACTACCCCAATAACCATAATAGTACTGCCGATTAATCGCTCCCTTATATTCGTTTCTTTAAACCAAAAAGCGCCGTACAGTATACCAAAAAGGAGACTTGTACGTTTTACTGAAATGGCATAAGGAACTTCTACGATGTTTACAGCTAAAAAATGAGTAACGGTAGCAAGAGCCATAGATAAACCAATCAGAATGAACAGGGTAATGTGAGGAACCGCTTGTTTAACCTTACCATGTCTCTTCCATAATAAAATAGGAAGGACAATCAGAGTAAGAATCGGAAGATACGTTGAAGCAAAGAATAATGAACTCGAATGTAATACCGCCATTTTCCCCAGGTTGGATGTGATACTATAGATGAAGGCAACGATAATCATGTATACCGATCCGCGTTCCCGCCGTATGGCCTTAAAGGGTTCTAATATGCCTTTCCTCGTAGTCTTTACATGAAGTAAATAGGCCCCGATAGTAGTAAGAGATATCCCTATGATTCCATAGCTATCTAACTTTTCCCCGAGGATAAGATTCGAGGTAAAGATCATAAAGACAGGGCTTAACGCCAGAAACGGCAAAGTTAGGGATAAAGGAGAGGCTTTAATAGCCTTCATGTAGAGTATAAGCGCCGTAATTTCTAAGGGAAGTAAAATGAGGATTGCAAGAAAAAAATATCTGTCTAGCGCTGGTATTTCTATAAAGGGTAAAATTAAGAGCACAAAAGGTGCAGCAAACGCAACACGCACCCATGCAACGAGGTATTCGTTGCTCTCGGTGAGAGATTTTTTACAAAATGCATCGGTCGTTGCGGCAAAAAAGGCACAAGAGAGAGACAGAAAAAGCCAATTCAAGGTTAACCATCGGAAAAAATAGTGATTGTATTATTTATTTTAATTCAATAAGATTCACCTTCCCAAAATTATTCAGCGGTTTATCAAACCTTTCCTTATCACCAACGACAAGAATCTTGATCTCATCCGGGTGCAGGTACTTTTTTGCAACTCGCTGAATATCGTCCCGGGTAACGGATTTCACGTTGTCCAGATAGGTCTCGAGATAATTCAAGGGCAACCCCTCATATTCGATGTCTACCTTCTGTCCCACAATATTTGCGCTGGTAACAAATTTAAAGATAAATTGATTCATAAAGGTCTCTTTTGCCTGCGCTAGTTCTTCGTCACCGACCGGTGTATTCCGCATCTTATCAAGCTCTTCCAGGGCAATTGAGATAGCGCGATTAGTAGATTCCAATTTCGTTTGACATGATACAAAAAACATCCCGAGGTCTTGTGAGGTTTGAAAAACGCTGAAAGCTGAATAGGCAAGCCCTTCATCAGAACGGATTCTGCTGAGAATACGTGCATTAAAACTTCCTCCGCCTAAAATAAAATTCATGATCGTAACAGGAAAATAATCAGGACTTCTCCGGTGAATTCCCAGGTGCCCCATCATTACATTTGCCTGATTAATATCCTTGTAAATATTATACACAGACCTTTCGAAATGCCTTTCAACTTTAGGAACCTCCGGAAATTGAATATCCTCTTTCTTCCAGCCTGCAAATACCTCATTGAGCTTTTTGATAATCTCCTCTCTATTGAAATCTCCGGAGATACCAAGAATAATATTATTGGAATGGAAGTACTTTTTATGGAAGGCAATCATATCTTCCCTGGTAATCTTTTCAATAGACTCCAGGCTCCCTTCAACCCTTCTGCTATACGGATGTCTGCTATCATAAATAATTTTACGGAATTCCCTGTTCGCAATTTGCGATGGATTATCATTTTCACGCCGGATAATCTCAACAACTTCATCCTTTCTCATCTGAATCTTATCTTCCGGAAAGGCAGGATGCATCAGCACATCGGCAAAGATTTTCAGTCCTTTGTCAATATCTTTTTTGAGTACAGATAAGGTTGCATTCCCTGACTCACGATCAATGGATGTTTCCACTGAGGCTGCCATAAATTCGAGTTCTTCATTCATCTTGTCTGCCCGCATAGACGGTGTACCGCCGCTTCTCATTACATACCCTGTGAGATTAGCCAATCCTGCCTTTTCCGGCGGCTCATAGATTGCTCCTGTTCTAATACGTGCAACCATATTAAATATAGGCAGATTATGATCCTCCAGGAGATACAATATCATGCCATTTTCCATAACAATCCTATCGACCTTTGGAGGGACAAAATTAAGGGGTTTAAATTTAAACTGAGAAACCTTCCTGCTTCCTTCCGATTCTGGTGATGTTACCGGTGGAACAGCGGGCCGCTCATGACCAAGCTCATGACTCTGGGTTTGTGCAAAGAGATTTGCAGAGTGAACGATTGAGAATGCATATGCTATAACTACAAGAGAAAATACAAAATATTTATTTATAATCACGTTAAAATCTCCAAATTTTCCAACCTTCAACTTATACATAAAAGTGCCAAGAAAAGGATTTAATCAATAGTCATTGGTAATCCTGCTTTATGGGTTTCCTTTGTTTCTTCTGCCTTACCATTACCATGTTCTTTTTTTCTAAGGGTAGCCACGGTACGGTTTCTCTTTACCAGATATTTTTTTGCAACCCGCATCACATCTTCAGCAGTTACTTGTGATAGTTTATCCATAAAGGTATTGATGTAACGCCAATCAGCAAGAACCTCAAATTCTCCTATCTCGTTTGCAAGACCTGAGGCAGAATTAAGGCCCCGGATAAATTCCGCTTCCAGCTGATTTTTGATCTTTTGCAATTCCCAATCAGAGGGCGGGGTATTTTTTAGTTTTTCAATTTCCTCATACAGAGCAGACTCTATCTCTTCCACCGTATGTGGTGCCCTTGGCGCAGCAAGAAGAACGAATGAATCCGGATATTTACTGATTTGATTAAAGGCATGGGCCATAACGGCAATACGCTTATTTTCAACCAGAGATTTATACAATCTTGAAGTCCTGCCATCTGAAAGAAGCGAGGCTAATACATCCAGCGCGTATAAGTCGGAGTGCCCAATCTGTGGAATATGATATGAAATAGCGATATAAGGATTTGATTCAAACTCCACCTCAGTTCTCCGTTCTCCTTTCTGTTCAGGCTCAACAGTCTTAACCCTGGGAGGAGCAGGCTGGCTCGGAATATTGCTAAAGTATTGTTCTACTAATTTTATTGCAGTATCAGGATTAAAATCCCCAACCATAACGATCACCGCATTATTCGGGGCATAATATTTCTTAAAATATTCTGCAGTTTCTGCCTTAGTAATATTTTGTACATCTGATCGCCATCCAATCGTAGGCCAACGGTAGGGATGAGCAATGAAAGACACAGCGTTTAATTGTTCCATTAACAAACCGAAGGGGCTATTCTCTGTCCTGAGCCGCCTTTCTTCCATAACGACATCCCGCTCAGAATAGAATTCCCGGAGTACGAGATTTTTCATCCTATCCGATTCTATAAATGCCCATAACTCCAGTTTGTTTGCCGGGAGATTACAGAAATAGTAAGTGCCGTCGCTACTGGTTGCAGCATTAAGCCCTGCAGCTCCATGCCGAAAATAGAGAGCAAAGACCTCGTCTTTCACCACCAAATCCCTGAGTTTTTTTCTGACTTCTTCCAGTTCCTTTTCAAGGGATGCAATCTTTTTCGTGTCTGGGATATCTCTATTCCTTTCTGCAGAGATTCTTATAACGAGATCATCCTCTTTATCAAGCAAAGGTTTTTCTGCAGCGAAATCCTTAGTTCCGAATATTTTTGTTCCCTTGAACATCATATGCTCAAAAAGGTGTGAAACTCCGGTAATTCCAGGTCGTTCATCTACGGAACCAACTTTATAATTAATACGGACACAAACAATCGGCACATCGTGTTTTTCAAACATAAGTAATTTTAAACCATTCTTAAATACATGCTCCTTTACATCAAGCTTAAGAGATTCTGCATATATTCCCCTTGTTGTAAAAAGCATAACAAGCATTATGGCAGAAAAAATCGATGCAAGCGCTTTTTTTCTCATTTTCGGTACACTCCATTTCGTTATTCCTGAACGAATATTCTATAAAAAATATGAAGTAAAGGTTTTCAAAACAACCCTGCATTATATATTTCATGAAAGATAGTATAAATAAACCCTTATCAGCCTTAATTAGTTCCCAAATTTCTATCTGCTTTTCTTTAGCCATACTTTAGTCATAAGAGGTATACGGCATACTACTATACTATAAGCAAGGGCTATTTTCTTTTCCTTGAAAACATCTTAACCGCTCTGATACATTAGGTCAATAAAAAGTTTATTATTCATAAACTAAGGTTATAAGAGAAATGACCCTTGAATATAAGATATAATCATGTTAATATAAAAATTTATGTAAGTTAAGTCGTATTTTCGTTAGGAAAAGGGGATTTTCTGTAATATTACGAGGAGTTATTATGAGAAAAACGGGCTTTTTAATTTTAACGGCAATCACTTCTATTTTCTTTGTATGGATGGGGTGTGTAGTTACTGCTGGCGAGCTAAGAAATGATGCGACTGCAGCAAAACAGTTAGAATTTATCCGAAGGAATTTAAGCAGCCTTACCGAAATGAAGATTGCAGATGCAAAGAAATATTATGAAGAATCATTAAAATCCCTGAATACCTTGATTGAAAAATATGCCGGAACGGAACAAGAACTAGAAGCAAAATTTTATATTGGCGCTATTTACAATGAGATGCATACCTACGACGAAGCAATTAAATACTTTGATATTGTATTAAGTCATGAAGGAATTGACTCAAATTTTAAGGCGCGCTCACTGTACTTTAAGATAAAGGCCCTTTTGGGAAAGGGTGACATTGTAAAAGCAAAAGAAACAATAGCAGAATTAAAGCTCATAGAGCCTGCAGCAGCCGATAGTTTTGGTAGTGAATTAAGTGGTTTGGTACGCGTCGGCGCCGAAGCTCCAACGTTTAATGCCATGGATTTTAAGGGAAATCAAATTGACTTATCGAAATACAGGGGAAATATAGTTATTCTTGATTTTTGGGCAACATGGTGCGATCCATGTTTGGAAGCATTCCCAAAAGTTAAAAATATGTATAATAAATTCAAGGATAAAGGTGTTCAGTTTATTGGGGTAAGCCTTGATGATGATATTGAAAATGTACGGGGTTTTGTAAAACAGGAAAAGGTAGAATGGCCTCAGTTGTTTGATGGAAAACGATGGAAAGGTGTACTTCCCGGTCTGTACCGTGTAAATATTATCCCTACCATGTTTGTTATCGACAGGGAAAGTAAGATCCGCTATATGGGAAGTAATCTGGAGAGCGCCACTCAAGTGGTTATGACACTTCTCTCGGAATCAAAAGATGTACCCTTGTTTCGATAATGATTTTTCGCTATATGGAAGAGAGACGTCCCTGGTGGGTGCGTCTCTTCCATATACATCAAGATACCGGAAAATCTGTGATTTACAAAACAATCCCCGGATAACCTGTTACCTGCAAGTCCGAAAAGTCCATTCCATTATATTTACTCTGAATAAACACAGGGTATTATTACACCTATCTTTAAGCATTTACTCAAATCTTCCATATGCCTCGTATATTTCGGCAAATTGTCTGTGAAAGTCCGTAAATACCCCGAGCGCTGTAGGATCAAAATGTGCGGGCATGGTCCTCCCATCACCCTCACTGATTATCTTCACTGTCTTCTCATGATCAAAGGCAGGTTTATAGTTCCTCCTGCTGCGAAGCGCATCATATTGATCTGCTATATTCATTATCCTTCCTTCCCTCGGAATTTCTTCTCCCTTAAGGCTGTTTGGATAACCACTCCCATCCCATCGCTCATGGTGGGATAGCGCAATTCTTTCTGCCATTTTAATGATATTTGATGTAGAGCCCTGAAGAATCTTACTGCCTATTGTTGTATGAGTTTTCATCAAAGCAAACTCTTCCGGGTTAAGACTTGAAGGTTTCAGGAGAATTTCTGCCGGAATGCCAACCTTACCTATATCATGCATGGGGCTTGCATAAAAGATCGTTTCAATATCCTCCCGGGAACCGCCCAACCCCTTTTCCAGAGTTGCGCAATAATGACATACCCTCTTTATGTGGGAAGCAGTGCTTTCATCCTTATACTCGGCGATGATCGTTAGCCGATGGATTGTTTCGATGTATCCTTCTTTTATCTTCTTCTCAGATTCTTCTAATTGTCTGTTGGTAAGTATGAGTGGTGATGTCCTTTTATTGACCTCTTCTTCAAAAAATTCATTATGCCATCGAAGAAAATCTTCAAGCTCTTTTATCCTCAAGAGATTTTTTACCCTTACCATAAGTTCCATACGATCAATAGGTTTTGCGATAACATCGTTTGCGCCGCACTCAAGGGCTTTGCTCGTGGAATGTTTATCGCCAAGGGAGGTTACCATAATGACAGGAATGTGTTTTGTTGATGGATCTTCTTTTAGTCTTTTACATGTCTCGTAACCATCCATCCTGGGCAATATACTATCGAGGGAAATCAGGTCTGGAGAAATAGTTTTTACTTTTTCTAGTACTTCAAATCCATTTCTGGCTATATAAAAGGTATAGATATTCTGGGTAAGTATGTAACTCATAAACCGTAACGTTATTTCTGCATCACCGGCTATAAGAATTTTTAGCTTCTTTGTTTGCTCAATCATTTTACCCTTCTGAGAATTTCTTTGAAAATAAAAATCTCATGGAGAGATTTGTGAGAAATATCTTCGATAGCAGATCTCAATACGAACGGGAATAGTCACTAATTGAAAATAACAGCGCAATATGCTTGCCAAAGGGTACGCGAGAAGCTTATAGAGATGGAGTAAGTTGCTTATAGAAGTATTTATAGTATTTCAAGGATGAAACCGAACATATCCTCAACAGAGGAAAGACAACCCCACCAGCCATTGCTTCGGAAAAAACCCTCGCAATGACATGTTGAGAGACTCCGTAACGTTCCCTATACCAGCATACAACCAAAGACTCATGCACCACATTTTGTTCGGTTTCATCTCTTGGATGCTATAACAATACACCATGCAAAGAATCAGGTATTGATATTCAAGGGCTTATGGCAAGAGAATTTGCTAAAAGACCTAACACGGGGTACGATAACGGGCATACCTCCAGGCGGAAGATGTGTGACGTGACACAGATGCGTGACGCCACAGGGGTGTGACAAGCACAGAACTATGAAACAAAATTGATAGTCTAAGTATCCAATACTTCTCTCACCTTTTTCAAAAGTCCGGTTGGTGAAACAGGTTTTGAAATAAACGGTAAGCTTTCTTCCAGGATTATTTTATTACTCACGCCATCTTTTGGATAACCGCTCATAAAAAGAGCCTTTATTCCAGGCATTATCTTCTTTATTTCATCGTATGCCTCTTTTCCATTTTTTTTTGGCATCATCACATCAAAGACAAGAAGCCGGATATCGTCTTTATTTTTCATAAACTTATCTACTGCTTCTTCTCCATTTACAGCATCGATAACTTTATAACCTGATCCTCTGAATACCATTTTAATGATTTTTCTGATTTCTATATTATCTTCTGCGAGCAGTATCGTTTCAATACCTTTTACAGGAGCCGGCAAATCCTGGGGTATTATTTCCTCAACATCAGACTCAATTATGGGTAAATAAATCTTGAATGTTGTGCCTTTTCCCCGTGCACTATCAACCTGTATGTAACCCTGGTGTTGTGTAACAATTCCATATACGATTGCAAGCCCAAGACCTGTGCCTTTTCCGTGCTTTTTCGTTGTAAAAAACGGCTCAAAAATCATTTTTTGAGTCTCTTCATCCATACCCATGCCTGTATCTGAAATAGATACAAGCACGTATTTCCCAATCTCGCCGTAGCCATAATTTTGTATAAAAGCATTGTCTAATGTTACGATTTCAGTACGTATCGTTAAAATTCCTCCGTCCGGCATGGCATCCCGTGCGTTTGTTGCAAGGTTCATTAAGATTTGTTCTATCTGACCGCTATCTGCCATGATGGTATAATTTTTATCGGTAAGCACGGTATTGAGCTTAATATTTTCACAAATGAGATTTGAAAGAAGGCTCTCAGCTCGTTTTATAATGGTATTTACATGTACCGGTCTAGGATTATTTATCTCTTTTCTACTGAAGATGAGGAGATTTTGAGTTAAATGAATAGCCTTTTCTGCTATGGCAAGGATTCTTTCAATATAATTCTTTGATGAATCATCCACTGATGAATCATATTTTTTCATCTTATTCTGTAGTAATTCTACATAGCCGATTATTGCAGAGAGAATATTGTTAAAATCATGGGCAATACATCCTACAAGTTTGCCAACAGACTCCAGCTTCTGGGCATGGTAGAGCTGCTCTCTCAATTTTGCCTTCTCTTCCTCTGCTTGTTTATATTCCGTGATATCCTGATTTGTTCCATTCATTTGAATTGCTTTACCGGCGCTGTCAAAAATAACTTCAGCCTCGGTATGTATAATACGAACCGAACCGTCTGGTAAAAGAATACGAAAGTTAATACAATAAGGTTTTTTCTCATCTAGTGCTTCGCGAACAGATTTCTTAACAAATACCCTATCGTCCGGATGAACAAAATTGAGAAGCGTTTCGTATGTTCCATTGAATGTTTGTCGGGTTTTACCAAAAATGCGATAGAATTCGTCAGATCCGACTACTTTATTCTCCCTCATATTCCATTGCCAATTCCCCAGATGGGCGATTCGTTGTGCATTGGCAAGACTGGCCTCGCTTTTCCGAAGCGCCTCTTCTGCTTC
>NZ_SZPP01000096.1:0-1898 GCF_030263775.1 Candidatus Jettenia sp. AMX1 | reverse complement strand
CACTGCAATGAAACACAGCTTAACAGGTTTCTTGACTCTCTCTGTGATAGCTGGTTTTTACATTGGATTTGGTGTTATTCTTGCATTTATTGCTGCCGCGCCTGTTGCAGCAATAAATCCCGGCATTGGTAAGGTAGTTGCCGGTGCAACTTTTGGTATTGCGTTGTCGTTAGTAATTTTTGCTGGAGCCGAGTTGTTTACAGGATATAACCTCTTGATATTTAAAGGAACACTGAGGGGCACCGTAACTCTTTCAGATTCTATGCTGGGCTGGTTTTGGACGTACTTAGGAAATCTGGGTGGCTCGTTGCTTTTTGCACTTATGATCATTGCTGCTGGCGTCTTTGCCCCTGATCCCTGGAAAGCATTTATCTTAAAGGCTGCTACCTATAAATGCAATGCGCCCTGGTGGGAATTATTCTTCAGGGGTCTCTTCTGTAACTGGCTCGTTTGTCTGGCTATATGGTCAACGTTTAGATGCACCAGCGATTCTGGTAAACTGATTATGATATGGTGGTGCCTGTTTGCATTTGTTACAACAGGTATGGAACATAGTGTAGCAAATATGACGATATTGGCAATTGCAAATCTCTTGCCTCACGGGCCTGAGATCTCATGGGGTAAGATGTTTGGGTGGAATCTTGTTGCTGTTACCTTAGGTAATATTGTGGGTGGTTCCTTCTTTGTTACATTTCTGTATTGGTTTGCTACTGCTATGGATGAAAGAGGCGCTAAGAGGTTAGAGTTCTTAAAGGCTTCTACGGGAACTTCTGAATCTCTAAAAGCACCAAAAATGGAAGAGGAGATTAAAGACGTTAGGGTAAAGATGAAGCAGTAAGTTAGCATAACAGCGTTTAAACCTAGACAATAAGTAGAAAAGGCTGATTGTAGTGGAAAGGGCCAGTAAAATTTACTGGCCCTTTTTTTTCTGATTATGAAGTAAATTTTTGATTATTTGAGGATTTGGTATGGGAAACAAAGGTTTACAGAAAAGGTTTTTTTACGTCGGATATATCTTTTTCATAATAATTCTTATTTGTTATGTTTCATTCAATCATTCTATAACTGTTGCAAATGCTGAGATAAACCCAAAGATAATTGAGGGTCGTGACCGTAGCAATGATTGTAACACCCTGGTAATTTCCTGCGTTGATTTTCGGTTTGTCTCATTCATTCGGGTCTTTCTCACAGAAAACCTTAAAATAAAAGATGATTACGACCACATTGCAATACCAGGCTCTGTAACGGATATTATAAGGCCGGAAACTCAAAAAATTACCTTCGATAAAATTGATATACTATTAAATTTACATCATGTAAATCACCTTGTTCTTATCGAGCATAAAGACTGCGGTGCATATGGCGGTTCAAAATATTTCGATTCGGATGAGAAAGAAACGGAGGTACTATCGAATGGCCTCAGGCGGGTGCGGGATATTCTTAACGAGAAATATCCGAATTTAAAGATAGACCTTTTCCTTGCATCGCTGAAGAGTGTAGGCAACGAAAAATTTTATTATATGGAACGTATCTACGGTGCTGCATTCAATCATTCTATAATCATGGCAAATACAGAGATAGGCCAAATGGTGGCTGAGAATTGTGACCATAGCAATGATTGTAATACCCTGGTAATTTCCTGTGTTGATTTTCGGTTTGTCTCATTCATTCGGGTCTTTCTCACAGAAAACCTTAAAATAAAAGATGATTACGACCACATTGCAATACCAGGCTCTGTAATGGATATTATAAGGCCGGAAACTCAAAAAATTACCTTCGATAAAATTGATATACTATTAAATTTACATCATGTAAATCACCTTGTTCTTATTGGGCATAAAGACTGCGGTGCATATGGCGGTTCAAAATATTTCGATTCGGATGAGAAAGAAACGGAG